>NZ_JAUBTL010000039.1:0-20721 GCF_036702475.1 Microcoleus sp. D2_18a_B4 | reverse complement strand
CGGCTCGCTCACCAATCTGACAACACTGTCTCTCGACTGCTATGAAATTACCGACTTCAGATTCCTCGGCTCGCTCACCAATCTGACCAAACTGTCTCTCAGGGGCAATCAAAATACCGACTTCAGCTTCCTCGGCTCGCTCACCAATCTGACAACACTGTCTCTCGACTGCTATGAAATTACCGACTTCAGATTCCTCGGCTCGCTCAACAATCTGACCACACTGTCTCTCAGGGGCAAGCAAATTACCGACTTCCGCTCCCTCGGCTCGCTCACCAATCTGACCACACTGTATCTCAGCAGTAATGGAATTACCGACCTCAGCTTCCTCGGCTCGCTCACCAATCTGACAACACTCGATCTCAGCAACAATGAAATTACCGACATCAGATTCCTCGGCTCGCTCACCAATCTGACCACACTGTATCTCAGCAGTAATGGAATTACCGACATCAGCTTCCTCGGCTCGCTCACCAATCTGACAACACTCGATCTCAGCAACAATGAAATTACCGACATCAGCTTCCTCGGCTCGCTCACCAATCTGACAACACTCGATCTCAGCAGTAATGGAATTACCGACATCAGCTTCCTCGGCTCGCTCACCAATCTGACAACACTGCATCTCGGCGACAATCAAATTACCGACATCAGCTTTCTCGGCTCGCTCACCAATCTGAGCACACTGAATCTCAACGACAATAAAATTAGCGACATCAGTATCCTCGGCTCGCTCACCAATCTGACAACACTGTATCTCGGTGGCAATAAAATTAGCGACATCAGCATCCTCGGCTCGCTCACCAATCTGACAACACTGCATCTCTGGGGCAATGAAATTAGCGATATCAGCATCCTCGGCTCGCTCACCAATCTGACAACACTGGATCTCGACAACAATAAAATTACCGACATCAGCTCCCTGGGCTCGCTCACCAATCTGACCACACTGTATCTCGAATACAATAACAATAAAATTACCGACATCAGTGCCTTGCGATCGCTCACCAATCTGACAACACTGAATCTCGACTACAATCAAATTACCGCTATGTGCGTGTTAGGCGAACTGGCACAGAAACGTCTTACCCTCTCCACTAGACCAATTGATGCTCAAAAAGCCACAGAACCAGTCAAAGTTGCCTATGCAGCTATTGGCTTAGAAGAACCCTCCGTTATTGTTTGCAGCAGTCCCCGCGACGCTTTTCTCCAAATCTTCAACTTGTTCAAACAGGATCATTCACAAAACTGCTCAAACGAAGGGCGTAGGAATAGATTGGGGAAAAAGCTAGACTGGAAATGGATGTCCCCATCGATTGTGGGAGAATTTGCAAGTCCGGCCGTGTGGAAGTATGAGCTCGATCGAATGACGATCGAGTCCGAAGCAGACAGCACACTGAGTTCGCTAATGTACGAATTGGTTGAGGAATATGATCCCTCGGAACGAAGGATGGGGAATGTTTTTCCCGCTCATTTGTTAGACCTCAAATACCCTGAAACCCCCACGACTTTGTGTAAATCAATCTATTTGACTCAATGGTATATTTCTTCATTAGGCGTCAATATTTCCCAAAAGGCACAAGAAATACATCACTGCCAAAACCTGCTTTTCGAGCATTGCGGTTTTATATTTCCCTTTGAAAAAATTTGCTTTGTGTGCGATCGCCCCCGCCACCTGCGCTTTGACAGTCAAAACCGCTTGCACGCGGAAGCAGAACCTGCGATCGAGTTTGCGGATGGATGGAATTTTTACTATTATCACGGTGTCAGATTGCCTGAAAAATACGGCAAAGTCCACCCAAATCAATGGCAATCCGAATGGCTTTTAAGAGAAGACAATGCCGAACTTCGGCGAGTGTTAATTCAAGGAATTGGTTACGCTCGCCTTTGTGAAGAATTGTTAGCGACAAAAATAGATATTTGGCAGGAATATGCACTATTACAAATATATAATCATGCCGAAGCAGAGCCGATTATTTTGTTAAAAATGACTTGTCCGAGTACGGGATTCATTCACGCTTTGAGAGTGCCGCCTAACCTGACATCAGCTCTCGATGCAATTCGCTGGGTAAATTGGGAGATTGATCCAGAGGAATTTTCCGTGCAGACTTGATATAGCAGAAGGAAGAAGGAAGAGGGAAGAAGGAAGAAGGAAGAGTTAATATTAGCAAGGATTTCAGCGATCGAGAATGTCCTTGTTTTAATTTCAGAAACGAGATGACAATTCCTGGAAGAACGAGCTAGGCTAGCTGTAGGCATCTATTTCAATCGGGACTTACGCACTGGCGATCGGAAACGGTTTTTTTTTGGGAATACTTAGTTATAGCACCCAAAAGCGACAAAAACCCGGTTTCTTTGGTGTTGATGCGGAATATCCTTTCCGGTAGATTAGCGATTTGTCGTCGAGTGGGGGCAGGTTTATGAGATTGTCGGTTTTCGGCAATTATTGTCGGTGAACCTGCCCCTACAAGACATGGCGTTTGTAATAACGGATCGGATCTATCTGAGATATTGCAGCATTCTCCATTAGCTGTAGGGGCGGGTTCGCCAGTAGGCTTAAACGTTTGCAGACAGGTTAAATAAACCCGCCCTCCCCCACGAATTATCCCCTCAAATCAATCGGACTCGATATAACTCCTATTATTCCCAGAAATGCACCGATAAAATTTCATTCACCCTCCAAACATGGCAAAACAACTAGCAATAGAAACTCGCGGGCTGACGAAACAATTCGATCGCCATATAGCCGTCAATGATATCGATTTGCAAGTAGCAGCAGGCGAAGTATGCGGACTGATCGGCCCCAACGGTGCCGGCAAAACTACTTTGCTGCGAATGCTGGCGGCGGCTGAGGAACCGACTATAGGGGAAATTTACATCAACGGGGATAGGTTATTGCGCGATCGATCGCACCCGATTCTCAAACAGCGCATCGGCTTTCTTCCCGATGACTTTCCCCTCTACGACGACTTGACTGTTTGGGATTATTTAGACTATTTTGCCCGACTCTACAACCTCCAGCAACCGCGCCGCCGATCGCGAATCAACTCCGTGTTAGAACTCGTGCAACTAACCAACAAGCGCAACAGCTTAATTTCCACCCTGTCGCGGGGGATGAAACAGCGCCTGAGTTTGGGGAGAACTATCATCCACGAACCGCTGTTGCTGTTGTTAGACGAACCCGTTTCTGGCTTAGATCCGATCGCCCGAATGCAGTTCCGCGAAATTATCAAAGTTTTGCAAGAAGCCGGCATGACCGTAGTCATATCATCTCACGTCCTCAGCGACTTAGCGGAACTTTGTAGCTGGGTAGGCATCATGGAACTCGGATATCTGGTCGAAAGCGCACCTTTACAAGAACTTTACAAACGCCTCAGCCGCCAGCAAATTTTTATGTCGGTTTTAGGAAATAAATTAGAAGCCCTAACATCGGCATTAAAAAACTTTCCTTGGGTGGAAAATTGGGCAATAATCCCGGAAACTCAACAGGTGTGCGTTGATTTTTCAGGAAGCCCGGAAGATGCCGCAAATTTATTACGCGAACTCGTCGCGGCCAACATTCCCCTAACCGAATTCCACTGCACTCAAGAAGACTTAGAAACCATCTTCCTCAAGATGGGACACCAGCAAGCATCCTAATTTGCTCATTCCCACAATCACATTTATTCTTTGTGGAACGGGCATCTTGCCCGTTCTTCTTGAGAATAATTCAACAGTGAGTTATAACTGAGTTATATTCTTTACGGTTGGATCGGAATTATTTAACCGCAGAGAGCACAGAGGACACAGAGGAAGATAAGAGAGAGAATTACAAATCAAATCACCAATAACTAATCAACCATGACACTCAAGTTATTAGATAAAATAGGCAACTGGAATCCCCAGTTATTTCGAGAAATCAAAGGCCGCTTGAATACTGGCAATATGGCGCTAGCCTCTGCCCTTTCCCTAAGCGCTCAACTGCTGCTGTTCATGTATTTCAGCGCCCAGATACCCCTTCCCCCTCCTAATGGGGAGTACACTTACCCCATCTATCACAGATTTTGCATTTTCCAAAATGCCAATTCCTATGAGAAACAGTGCGTCAGAGGTGCCTTGGGCAACTTTGCCATTGACTGGTCGCAGTGGTGGTTAGAGATATTCATTTGGCTGAGCATATTGAGCGTGTTAGCTTTATTAGTAGCAGGGACTTATATGCTGGTCAGCGACTTAGACAAGGAGGAACGCCGCGGGACACTCAACTTTATTCGCCTCAGTCCCCAGTCTGCCAAAACAATTTTTCTGGGCAAAATTCTTGGCGTACCAATTTTACTTTATTTAGCAACAATTCTGACAGTACCCCTGCATCTGTACGCTGGATTAGCTGCTCAAATACCCCTGAATGAAATTTTATGTTTCTACATAGCGGTTGCAGCTAGCTGTGCTTTATTTTACAGTGCTGCGATGCTATTTGGATTGACAACCAGTTGGTTGGGAGGATTTCAACCTTGGTTGGCTAGCGCTACGGTTTTTGTTGTGTTTAAGATGTCTCTGATCCAGTTATCGCGAACTGCTTGGGATTTGCTAACATTTTTGTCTCCCATTCCTATCCTGAGATATCTGATTTTTGGAGTTGGTGTTAATAACAATCATGCTTTCCATTGGTTAGCTGCAGACTTAGACAAGTTGCAATGGTTTTACTCGCCAGTGGGTACAAATATTGCGAGTGTTCTTGCTTTGTCTCTCTTGGTTTGTGGTACAGGAACCTACTGGATGTGGCAGGGATGGCAGCGCCGCTTTCCCAATCCCAGTGCTACAGTTTTGAGCAAGCGGCAAAGTTATTTGCTAGTTATCTGCTGTCAGACAATATTTTTAGGGTTTGCACTCCAATCAAACTCCATAGGAAGCAGCACTAATCTCCTCGCCTTAGTGATCTTAAATTTGGTGATGTTCTTAGCTTTAATTGCAGCTTTAACATCTGACAGACAATCATTGTACGATTGGGCGAGGTATCGGAAACAAATCGTTCCCAGCAATCAGAAGCTGTGGCGACGCTACCCACTACTCGATTTAATTTGGAGCGATAAAAGTCCGGCTGTAGTTGCGATCGCAATTAATCTCCTCAGTTCAGTCATAATTTTAATACCTTTGACACTGTTTCAAGAAAGTGCAACAGAAGATTTTGGGGGCGTTATTTGCTTCCTGAATCTCATCCTAATTTACGCAGCCATCACCCAACTATTCCTATTTACAAAAACCAAAAATCATGAAATTTGGGCCGCAGGCACTGTCGGTAGCGCTCTATTGTTGCCACCTCTGATTTTATCTATGCTCTTGCTAACCCCAGAAAAAGCTCCTATTCTCTGGTTGTCTTCAACATTTTTTGGCCTTTGGTTTTCGCCGTGGAGAGTCGCGTCAGGAAATACCTTTTTGCTATCCATACTCAGTCAGTGGACTGTCTTGGTGTTGTTGAACTTCAAATTGCGATCGCAACTCAAACTCGCAGGGGAATCTGCTTCTAAAGCACTACTGAAAGCTTGAATCTGTTAATCAATAACTAATCACGAATAACCAATGACACTCCACTTACTAGACAAAATAGGCAACTGGAATCCCCAGTTATTTCGAGAAATCAAAGGCCGCTTGAATACTGGCAATATGGCGATCGCCTCTGCCCTTTCCCTAAGCGCTCAACTGCTGCTGTTCATGTATTTCAGCGCCCAGATACCCGTTCCCCCTGCTAATGGCGAGTACACTTATCCCATCTATCACAGATTTTGCTTAGAGACTGCCGATTCCTCTACGAGAAAGTGTGTCCGAGATGCCTTGGGCAACTTTGCCATTGACTGGTCGCAGTGGTGGTTAGAGATATTCATTTGGCTGAGCATATTGAGCGTGTTAGCTTTATTAGTAGCAGGGACTTATATGCTGGTCAGCGACTTAGACAAGGAGGAACGCCGCGGGACACTCAACTTTATTCGCCTCAGTCCCCAGTCTGCCAAAACAATTTTTCTGGGCAAAATTCTTGGCGTACCAATTTTACTTTATTTAGCAATAATTCTGGCCGTACCCCTGCACCTGTACGCTGGATTAGCTGCTCAAATACCTCTGAATGAAATTTTATGTTTCTACACAGCGGTTGCAGCTAGCTGTGCTTTGTTTTACAGCAGTGCGATGCTATTTGGATTGACAACCAGTTGGTTGGGAGGATTTCAACCTTGGTTGGCTAGCGCTACGGCTTTTGTTGTGTTTGGGATTTCTTGGCTCCCGCTCACGCGAGCTGCTTGGGATGTGTTACATTTTTTGTCTCCCCTTGCTATGCTGAGATATCAGCTTTTTCGACTTGATAAAACTGATTTCGATTCCTTAGTTGAAAACTTAGACAAGTTGCAATGGTTTTACTCGCCAGTGGGTACAAATATTGCGAGTGGCATTGCTTTGTCTCTCTTGGTTTGTGGTACAGGAACCTACTGGATGTGGCAGGGATGGCAGCGCCGCTTTCCCAATCCCAGTGCTACAGTGTTGAGCAAGCGGCAAAGTTATTTGCTAGTTATCTGCTGTCAGGTAATATTTTTAGGGTTTGCACTCCAATCAGACCCCCCAAACGACGGTAATCTCATCTGTTTACTTATCTTGAATTTGGTGATGTTCTTAGCTTTAATTGCAGCTTTAACATCTGACAGACAATCATTGTACGATTGGGCAAGGTATCGGAAACAAATCGTTCCCAGCAATCAGAAGCTGTGGCGACGCTACCCACTACTCGATTTAATTTGGAGCGATAAAAGTCCGGCTGTAGTTGCGATCGCGCTCAATTTCCTCAGCTCAGTAATAATTTTAACACCTTGGGCGCTGTTGGAAAAATTTGATGCAAACGGATTTTGGGGTTTAATTCTCTGCCTGAATCTGATCCTAATTTACGCAGCGATCGCCCAAATATTCCTATTTACAAAAATCCGAAATCCCGAAAATCGGGCCGCCGGCACAGTCGGTGCCGCTATCTTGTTGCCGCCTCTGATTTTATCTCTGCTTTCCCTCACCCCAGAAAAAGCTGCTATTTTCTGGCTGTCTTCAACATTTGGCATTTGGTTTTCGCCGTCTTTCGCAGCCGTGTCAGGAAATACTTTTTTGCTATCCATACTCAGTCAGTGGACTGTCTTGGTGTTGTTGAACTTCAAATTGCGATCGCAACTGAAACTCGCAGGGGAATCAGCTTCTAAAGCACTGCTGAAAGCTTGAAAAAGCTGGGGAAGGGATCAAACGTGAAACTCCGATTCAGGCAGGGATTTAAACCCCTGCCTGAAAGCTTAATACCTCTTCAGACGACTGTTCAACTTATTAGGTCAATTCCGCAGTTATTATCCACTTTATATTGAGCGATGGTGGTCGCCGCTACACACACAAAGCCCACCTTCGGAGGCTTTAAGATTAAAGTTGAAAAAAAATTCTGACCGTACAGATCCAAAATTATAGAGTCAGCGTATATTACTAATGAACGCAGTACAAAATTTCATAGGTTCGCACCGCTAAAAAATTCAGCTTGCCTGTTTGCAGTTGAGCTGCGATCGCCCTTGGCTACACACCTAACTATAAAATACGGCTAAGGGATCTGTATTTAGGAGTGGGTTTATTTGAATCGGGGGGCGGCTTTATATATCATTTTAGCGCGTGTAATACTTTTATGGCAACCCACCCCTACAGCCGAAAATAAGAAAAACTATCCTAAAAGTGCGAATTTGTGATATTTTGACTGAGAATACCACCGCCGTTAGGCAACAGAAGTATCAAATTTAGAGGGTGATTAGAGCATGGCAGAAATTAGAGACACCGCCCAAGCAAACTTGCTAGCAGGAACTCCAGAAGATGACCTGATATTTGGTTTGATGGGCAATGACACCATTGCCGGAAACTCTGGTAATGACAGCATTTATGGAGGAAAGCAAAGCGATTTAATAGAGGGCAATTTAGGTCAAGATTCGCTCTTTGGAGATTTAGAGAACGACACTGTTAACGGCGGAGAAGGTAACGATTTTTTAGTGGGCGGGAAAGGCAGCGATTCCATATCGGGCAACTCCGGCAATGATGTTTTGTCCGGGGATCGAGATACTGATGTCCTGATAGGCGGAGACGGGGCAGACCTATTTGTTTTGAGGCGCTACGCTGAGGCTGACCCGAACCGTACCAGCGGCGGTGTTAGTTTGGCAAGTGCCGACGCGATCGCCGATTTTGTACCAGGTACAGATTTAATCGGTTTGGGGGAAGGTATCAGTTTTAGCGACTTGAATATTCTGGAAGCTGGAAACGATACTGTTATTCAAGACCGAGTGACTGGAGAATTTCTCGCTACTCTCAGAGGGGTGAGGCAAAGTTCGATTAACCAGGCAACTTTCACTAATAATATTGGCAGCGTTGTTCCCAGCCCCCCGCCTCCAGCGCGGACAACGGCTTATGCTTTAACTCCTGCTAATCGGATTGTCGGTTTTAGTCTTTCCAATCCCGGAAGTGTCATCACAGATTTGCCCGTGACTGGATTGCAAGCGGGAGAAAGTTTGCTGGGAATTGATTATCGGCCGGCTAACGGTGTGCTATACGGTGTGGGTTCTAGC
The DNA here is from genome assembly GCF_036702475.1 of Microcoleus sp. D2_18a_B4. Lineage (NCBI taxonomy): Bacteria > Bacillati > Cyanobacteriota > Cyanophyceae > Oscillatoriales > Microcoleaceae > Microcoleus > Microcoleus sp. D2_18a_B4. The sequence goes on along the minus strand of NZ_JAUBTL010000039.1, from coordinate 12,136 downwards.
AATCGCTTGTATACTGTCAATCCGATGACTGGGGAAGCAAGTCCAGTCGGTAACGGGCAGTTTGCTGTTCCCCTAACTCCGGGGGCTGCGGGTTTTGATTTCAATCCGACAGTCGATCGAATTCGGTTTGTCAATGAAGCCGATCAAAACGCCCGCCTCAACCCGGATAACGGGGCAGTTGTCGATGCTGACACGCTGGCGGGGGGAATTCAACTCGACGGGAATTTGGCTTACCGGGCGGGCGATCGCAATTTTGGGTCAAATCCGGCGGCTGCTGGGGCTGCGTATGTGAACAACTTTGCCGGGGGAACTTCGACAACCCTGTTTGTAATTGACAGCGATTTGGATGTTTTGGTGCGACAAGATCCGCCGAATAATGGAGGGTTGAATACGATCGGATCTTTGGGAGTTGATGCTACTAGCGTTCTCGGCTTTGATATCAGGAGTATTGGCGGCCGCGAGGTGGCAGTGGCGGCGCTGGAAGTCGGTGGCATTTCCGGCTTGTACAATATCAATTTAAGTAGCGGTCAAGCTTCCTTTGTCGGTCAAATTGCCGACGGGAGACAGATTAACGGTTTGGCTTTGCCTTTGCCTACAGCTTACGCTTTAACTGTTAGAAATGGCGCTGAAACAATTGTCGGTTTTAACGAGGCGGCACCGCGGGCGATTCTCAGTGACGTGGCAGTTACAGGGTTGCAGCCGGGAGAAAGTTTGCTGGGAATTGATTTTCGCCCCGCTAACGGTGTGCTATACGGTGTGGGTTCTAGCAATCGCTTGTACGCGATTAATCCAGTTACTGGGCAAGCAAGTGCCGTCGGTAGCGGGCAGTTTGCTGTTCCCCTAACTCCGGGGGCTGCGGGTTTTGATTTCAATCCGACGGTCGATCGAATTCGCTTTGTCAATCAAGCCGGTCAAAACGCCCGCCTCAACCCGGATACGGGGGCAATTGTGGATTTTGACACGCTGACGGGGGGAGTTCAACTCGACGGGAATTTGGCTTATGCTGCGGGCGATCGCAATTTTGGCAATCCCGGCGCGGCGGCGGCTGCGGCGTATGTGAATAACTTTGCAGGGGCAAATTCGACGACACTATTTGCAATTGACACCAATTTAGATGTTTTGGTGCGCCAAGATCCTCCCAATAATGGGGTGTTGAATACGATCGGATCTTTGGGAATTGATGCTGGTACCGTTCTCGGCTTTGATATCAGGAGTGTTGGCGGTAACGAGACGGCTTTGGCTGCGATCGAGGTTGGCGGAGTTTCCAGCCTATACAATATCAATTTGACGACTGGTCAAGCTTCGATTGTCGGTCAAATTGGCGACGGGCGAGGGATTAAAGGCTTAGCGCTAACTTTGATTTAGATTGTCGAGTCCGAGCGACGATCGAGTCCGGTTGAGCAGTTATAATTATTTCCCAGTGCAATTGCAGTGCGAGCTAGAAGTTCGCACTGCAATTCCCAATTCCCAATTCCCAATTCCCCATTCCCAATTCCCAATTCCCGATTCCCGATTCCCGATTCCCGATTCCCAATTTGAGTTAATCTATTATTTTGAAGAAAAAGATAAAATGTTATCCCAAGTTTTTTACTTGCTGCGTTCTCGTGCTGACGGCAAATATATCAGCGCTTGTCCCAATCCAGATTCGGCGGTGAGTTACCTGCTGATGTTCCGCGAAGACTATGACGCTTTGAGTTATCTCAATGCCCACGCTGCTGATGTTGCCGATCGATTCGGAGTAGAATCGATTTCCGGTTCATCTGTGAAAACGCTGCTCGAACGTTGGGGATTTAACGGTGTGGGGGTTGTTCAAGACCCGCTGTTACCGAATATTGAGTTTTTAACAACTCATTAAAGTTATTTTCCTTAAAATTGAACTCGAATCATGAATCTAAAAAAAAGGTTGCCACACTCTCCCCTTGCGATCGTCGCTTATTGCCTAATTATTGCGATCGGCATCATGTTTTGGGGCGGGCCGAATTCTGTAGCTGGAGCAGTTGCAGAATTGAGAATTGGCGAAGGGTCTAGCTCTGAGTTATCCCTTCTTGAAGGTCATCGAATGACGATCTTGTCCGGACATTCTTTTTCATGCGATTGGAAAGATGCCTCCCATAACATCCATCGATGTAGAACGAACCTGAAAGGTCGATCGCTTGAGATTGAATTTAAGGATGGATGGGTGGAAGTAGTACAGCAGTGTAATATTAGATACAGCGGACAATCGTTTCAATGCGGCGCTTTTTATGACATGCGCCACAAACCCGGTCAAGCCGATCTCTGGATAGAAAATTCTCTGGGCTTAACAGACTTCGATCGAATTTGGCTTTTTTTAACCAATCCATTAGCCAATCTCTTCGGAAATATTACCGAACTTGATTGGGAAATTATAGAACCTATTTTGAGTTGGGTAGTAGCCATTCTAATTGCAGTGGCACTCGGTTTGCACTTTATGCAAACACCCAGGGTTGGGTCGAGATTTGCAGGTTTCATTCTAATCGTGCCGATATCAATATTAATCAGACCGATCGTTTGGTGGTTTACAGGATTAGTCTTGATACTAACCGGACACGTTGATTGATAAAGTAATAATAAGTAATAGACATCTCCCATAATTATTGTGGAACAGGCCGTCCAGCCTGTTCTTCACAGCCTTTTTGGAAGATGTCTAATAAGTGATAAGTGATAAGTGATTAACTCTCGAATTATAATTTCCATTTTCAAGCGCGAAAGCAAAGAGAGGAGTCATGCGATAAAGCCGTTTCCCGAATTCTCGGATGAGATTCAAAATAGCGTTATCGATCGCCTCGCCTTAAACGGAACTTACACCGTGTAATGGCTGTAGCGATCGCCCGATCGACCTTCCCGAGTCCGAAGCCCCATATTTAGTGCAAATTGTCAAATTTATCAAGCTTTCACCCTAAATCTGAATCCTGTTGTATATTCATAGTCTGTTGATATATTCCGACACGTCAGTACACAACCTATGGTTCGAGAATTAGAGCGATCGAGTGCTAGCGAGAAACGCAACCTGTCCGATTTCCCCGAAACAGCACCCGCAGCCAATCCAGTATTTTTCAGGACTTACAGCCGCCGTACCGAGACAGGAAGGGAGACTTGGGAGGAAGTGTGCGATCGAACAGTCAAGGGGCTGCAAAAGCTGGGAAACCTCACCCCCGAAGAAACACAACTGCTGCACCAGATGCAAAACCAGCTCAAAACCCTCGCTTCAGGCCGCTGGCTGTGGGTAGGTGGCAGCAAATGGATCGAGCAACCAGAGAATTTTTCCGGCGCATATAATTGCTCCTCAACAAATATTCTCGACTGGCGTTCCTTTGGTTTGTTAATGGATTTGGCAATGATGGGCTGCGGCACCGGCGCAGTCTTGGAACCCAAATATATCAACCAACTGCCGCCGATTCGCAACCGTTTAACCCTAACCATGCAAGGCGAAATCGGCTCTACACCCGCCCTGTCGCGCCGTCAAGAAACAGAAGTAAAAATAGCAGAAAAAACCGCAACTATTTATGTCGGAGATTCTCGCCAAGGTTGGGTAAACTCCTATCAAACTTTGCTGGAATTATCCACCGATGAAAGATTTGCAGGAGAAGTTGAAGTATTCATCGATTTGAGCGATGTTCGCCCGGTGGGAGAACCTTTAAAAGGTTTTGGGGGAGTAGCAAATCCGGTGAAATTGCCCGACCTTTATCAGCGCTGCGCCGCAATTTTGAATAAAGCTTTAGGGCGGCAGTTAAATTCAGTTGAATGCTGCGTGTTGATAGATGAAGCGGCGGTCACGATCGTCGCAGGAAATATTAGAAGATCGGCCGGAATGCGTCAGTTTTCTTTTGATGACGAACTGGGGGCAAATGCTAAAAATAATTTGTGGCAACAAGATGAAAGCGGCAACTGGAGAATAGATCCAGAACGCGATGCCCTTCGGATGGCCAACCATACACGAGTTTTCCATACCAAACCTACACTAGAAGAATGTATTGATGCTGTCCGCAAACAGTATTACAGCGGCGAAGGTGCGATTCAATGGGCCGGCGAAGCTGTAGCTCGCTCTAACGTTGATTTACTTTCAACACCGAGTCTTAGAAGTGAGTTTTTGAAAGCTTACGATCAAGGAAAAGCTAAAGAGTGGTTGCAGGAACGCCATCCTAATATGACTGCTGGCGAGTTAGAGCATCGGTTAGTCCGTGTGGGCTTAAACCCGTGTGGTGAAATCATCGGCTCTAATTTTCATTGTGTCAGTGGCGACACTCTGCTAATTACTAGAGACGGACTGCATAAAATAAAGGACGTTCTTGGAACTGAAATCGAGATTTGGAATGGTAAAAGATGGAGCTGCGTCACACCATTTAAGACAGCGAGTGATACTTGTGGCGGGCGACGCAAACTTTATCGTGTAAAGTTTGGTGATGGTACTTATCTGGATGCCACAGAATATCATCGCTTTTTTGTCAAGGATCGCTTTGGTAAAGTTTACAGAGAAGTTCAAACCAAAGACTTGATGGATACAAGCCGCTATAGCATTCATACTGAACCTTTTACAATTCAGTATGAAGATGGCTTGAATATCGATTCAAGTTATGCTTACACTTTGGGGGTCGCTGTAGGAGATGGAACTACAGACAAAAATGACAATGCGAAAGTTCGACTTTACGAACAGAAAATGGCATTATCAGTAGCAGGAAATAAGTCTCCTGAAAGAAGCTATGACTATTTACCTGCTTTTACCGATGTAACTAACTTGAGCTTTTCTGGAGAGTTGCTGAAAAGTTTGAAAGTTAACCCAGAAGCACTAAATGTAATTGCGAGCTGGAATCGGCAAGCAATTTTACATTTTATTGCTGGATTAGCCGATACTGACGGCTCGAATACCCACAGTAATGGTATCAGAATTTATATTTCTGACCGCGATCGCGCTTTTAGAGTTCAGTTACTTTTGACCAAATGTGGTATTCGTTCGTCGCTAAATCTTTGCGCTCATCAAGGGTCAATTACTAATTACGGTGTCCGAAGTCGAGATTTGTACTACTTGCAAATTACTGAATGTGGTGAAATTCCTTGTCAGCGGTTAGATGTGAGCAAAGGGACGAATGCTAAACACAAAGGTAAATGGCAAGTGGTCAGAAGTGTCGAAGAATTACCAGGATTGCACGATACTTACTGCTTCAACGAACCAGAGTTTCATAAGGGAGTTTTCGGCAATACCCTAGCTGGAAACTGTAATTTGGCGGAGGTTCACCTCAATCAAATTGACCCTTACAACTTCAAAGAACAGGAGGAAGCTTTCAGGGCTGCGGCTCTATCTGTCGCGGTACTTCTCAATCACAAATTTCTTGAACCCCGCTATCAATACAGCCGCGAACTAGACCCGATTGTCGGCGTATCTTTCACGGGATTGTTCGATTTCTTCGTTCATGCTTTTGGCGTTGAGTGGCTGCGCTGGTGGGTGGAAGGCCGCCCGCAAACTCCGCAAGGAATCGCTTTTAAACAGCGGGAAGAAGAGTATTTGAGTGGTTGGCGCGAGATTGTGAATCGGGTAGTATGGGATTATTGCGATCGCCATTCCTTAAAACGCCCAAATCGCTGCACAACGGTTCAACCATCGGGTACTAAATCTCTGCTGACAGGTGCTTCCCCCGGCTGGCATCCGCCGAAAGCCCAGCGTTTCATTCGCCGAATCACTTTCGGCAAAAACGACCCCGTAGCCCTCGCTTGCATCGACTACGGATACAACGTGATTCCGTCTCAATCTGACAAAGATGAAAACGGCAATTTGCTGAACAATCCCTTCGATGAACGCTGTACAGAATGGCTGGTAGAAATACCTGTTGCAGTAAGTTGGGCTGACTTGCCCGGTGCCGATGAAATTGACATTAACAAGTTCTCAGCGGCGGCACAAATGGACTTTTATATGCAAGTGCAAAAGTTCTATGTCAGACATAACACTTCGGCCACGATTGAACTGCGCGAAAATGAAGTGGAAAGTTTGGGCACTCGGATTTATGAAGCGATTCGCGATGATGAAGGCTACATTTCCGCAGCGCTTTTAGCTCGGTTTGATGCTCTTGAAACTTTCCCGCGTCTGCCCTTTGAACCGGTAAGCAAGGAAACTTACACCAAGATGGTGGAAGAGACTTTAGCGCGCCGCCAAATAGATGTTTTTCATGCGGCACTAAGTCGTTATGACTTAGGTGAAATGATGGATTCGGGGCCGGCGGGCTGCGATTCCGATAAGTGTTTGATGCCGGAGACTAAAGCTATGTAATAGCCTTGAAGGAAATCCCCCGTTTGGGGGATTTTTTTATGTTTTTAAGTGCTGGTTCAGCAAAAATCCTAGGGGTGGGTTCACCAACCATAATTGCCTAAAATCAATAATCTCGTAAACCCGCCCCCACCCAACGACTAATTGTCACTAGGAAAGAAAGAACAATCTGACTCCCTCCCGGTGTCCGGGAAGGGGTTCTTTGAGAATTACCGATCGAATCTTCTGTCGCAAGTGTCAGCTTGCTGGGACTCTAGCAGGTCGGAGTTAAATATCACCGCGAATTTCCCGCCAGGAACCAAGCGACGGAGAATCTCTAGATGACCGTCCGCATCCGATCGAGTGCGGAACTGACCAACTGTCAACCGCTGCATTTTGGGCAGCAAACGAACCAGCACCCAAGGATAAAGTCGTTCTTTTTGACACTCCCGGGCTATCAGGCGTGGGGATTCTTGGTTCTGGCGACATACCTTAAAACTATCTATCCTTGCGGCAGTTCTTAAACTAAATATCCGTTCAAATGAACCAAATATCGAGCTTAATTTAGTTAGTCCCAGAGGGTTTTATCTCCCCAAGCGTTCGAGAATTACTTCTCACGTTCCCGTATGCCCTACGGTACGTTTTTAACTTCCAAGATTTTACTTTTCTGGTTTTGGCTTACGTTAGTTAACCTAGCTGTGTTTTTCGTGGTGTTCGCCACCCACTAACCATTATTGTTTTTCGACCAGTCGTTTGAGCTTTGTGTCTCATATGTATCGACGGTTATTCTACCTGTGGTATAGTATCATTATACAACTATTTAAAATAGAATGCAATGAAATTTTAAAAATAGATATTGACGCAACTGAACGATTAAAACAAAAGTCGGCAATCAATTAAAGCCGTCCTATTAAGAAGGGGCTTTTACCCACATTTCTGGTAAGGCATAATAAACTTGTCTCCATACGTATGGGAGCCAGAGCCAGTGCTGATAGGTTGGTAGCCGCGACGCAATGGCTTTCTGACAAATGTAATGTTCTCCTCTCATACTATGGACAAATTGTGGTTAAGTCAACTTAACCAGAGGAATTCTGAAATTGGATAGTTAATGAGTAGTGTGGGGGAAAAACTCAAACAGCGGCGCCAATCGCTTTCTTTGACGCAGCAGCAAGTTGCTGATGAATTGGGCGTGAGTGTAACCACTGTGAAAAATTGGGAAGCGGGTAGACATATTCCAAAACTCTATCTCGAACAGACGAAAGCATTGTGCGACCTCCTGAAGCTGTCCTTAGACGATTTGGTAGATTAACCAAGCAAACTAGGCAATAGCAAAAGTAACTGCGATCGCACCTATTTCATCTTTAATCAAAAAGTGCGATCGTCTCTTCTCTTCCCCTCTTAAAAAAGAATGCCAGTATTGTGCAGCGGCGATTGATTGAGAAAAGTGCAAGATCCTGACTTAGGCATCAATGGCACTGAAAAAGTGAGCCAAAAAAAATCTGTAAGGCAAGATATACATAGATAATTGCCTTACAAACCAAAATATCTCTCTCCATTATGCCAAATCGTGCGTGCATTCTCAAACAACAATTTTTGCAGAGCGTTGCCTCACCTTGGGAAAAGCTGCTGCCAGATTCCTTAGTAGGTGAGCTTCTAGCGAATGAGAAGATCAGGTACTACCAAAGCATATACACACCCATAGTCACCCTGTGGGCGATGATATCCCAGGTACTCGATGCCGACAAAAGTTTGAGTCAAGCCGTGAAGCGGATGAGTACGTGGCTGAGTGCGGCCGGAGTCAAGTCTCCTTCTTCAGACACAGGGGCATACAGTAAAGCTCGTAAGCGACTACCCGAAAGACTTGTCCAACAGTTAGTACCCATAGTGGCAGAGGCACTAGAAAAGCAAGTTCCCATAGAACAACAATGGTGTGGACGACGGGTGCGGGTATTAGACGGCACAACTGTGTTGATGAGTGATACTGCTGCCAATCAAGCTGAGTATCCGCAACACAGCAATCAAAAAACTGGGTGTGGATTTCCCATCGCTAAAATAGTGGTACTCTTTTCATTACTAACTGGGGCTGTGGTATCCGCTGGCATAGCTTCTTTGGCGACGAGTGAGATTGTGATGAGCCGTTTGATTTATGCAAATTTAGTCTCCGACGATGTGATATTGGCAGATCAAGCTTATGGTAATTATGTCGATTTAGTTTTAGTGAAACAGCAAGGAGCAGATGCTGTTTTCCGTAAAAATCATCTCCGTAAAAGTGACTTTAGACGGGGAAAAAAGTTGGGAATTGGCGATCACAAAGTCGTCTGGAATAAGCCCCAACAGTGTCCCAACCACATGACTTCTGAGGAATTCGAGGCCTTGCCGTCTAGTTTCATCGTTCGGGAAGTATGCTTACGAATTAAGCGCCGCGGCTTCAGAGCTGAGCGTATCATTATAGTGACAACATTAGTGGATGCCAAACGCTACACTGTTGAAAAATTGACTTCTTTATATGGGTTTCGTTGGTCGGCAGCAGAAGTCAATTTACGCTATCTCAAAACAACGTTAAAAATGGAGATGTTAACAGCTAAAACTCCGGTGATGGTGAGAAAAGAAATTTGGACACACTTATTAGCTTACACTTTATTGCGTACTATTATGTGGCAGGCTGTATCTTCGTCAAAAAATACAGTTTTTGAACTCTCATTCCAATCAACTAGGCAGCAGTTTAATCTGTTATTGACGCTGTTGGCAACTACAGGAAAACGCCAACAGCGACAATGGCGTCAATTACTTTTGGAACAGGTGGCAACTAATTTACTCACGATTCGACCTGAGCGTTCTGAACCTAGAGTTTTGAAACGCAGGCCGAAACCATATCCTCGAATGCAGGAACCTCGTTCTGTCTTGAAAGCTAAACTGCGGGTGTGATTAAGCCTTTTTCAGTGCCATTGGACTTAGGCATGACCTCCCGATACGGTGTGGGCCACTCCTGCGGTGGTTGCCCCTACATCATAACTGCGGGTCTTGTACAATTAGGTAGTTCCTAAAAATTAACACATTTCTCTCTATTTAAAATCTCTATTTAAAAACATCTTTCGTCTTTTAAAGCAGCAAAGTTGCGGTCAAATAAACTGCGGCGTGCAAACCTAAAATTCCCCAATGATTCAAAGCCAAGTTTTGCCATGTTGGTTCGTAGACTGCACTTTTTTCAAAGAGCTGCGGTAAGATTGTACGATCGCACAATCTTACCGCACTTTTCTCAACCGTTCACATAATAATCCCGCGTTCCCTTCGCATTCATCGCTTCTCCGAGTCGATTTAACCCGTACACGTAAGCCGCAGTTCTCATGGAAACTGACAATTCCTGAGATTTTTTCCAAATTGCCTCAGTCTCCTCGACCATTTTATGCTTCAACCGCTGATTGACTTCCTCCAGCGTCCAATAAAGCCCGCTGCGATTTTGCACCCACTCAAAATAACTAACCGTTACGCCTCCCGCATTGACTAAAATATCAGGGATTACTTGAATTCCCCTCGCTTCTAAAATCAAATCAGCAGCCGAATCAATCGGCCCGTTAGCTACTTCAAAAATAAACTTAGCCTTAACATCATTAACATTGGCTTCCGTTATTTGATTCTCCAAAGCTGCTGGAACCAGCACGTCTACATCTAATGCTAAAAGCTGTTCATTTGTCAAGATTTCGTGTTCTATAATATTGCAAACTGAACCTTCGCAGTAAAGAGCTTTGATACCTTTGTTAGAGTCTTTAAAACCTCTAATACTGGGGATATCGAGCCCTTGTTTAGCATAAATTCCCCCCTGGGAATCGCTGACCGCAACAACTTTGTAACCTGCTTCCCAGAGCAGTTCTGCTATTTCTGCACCGGCATTACCAAAACCTTGTACTGCTACAGTCGTATCTTGAGGATTTAGCTCAAATTTGGGTAGAATAGTTTGTACTACAAAAAACGCACCCATTGCTGTGGCCGTATCTCTGCCCAAACTGCCGCCGATTGTCACTGGTTTACCAGTCACAACCGCTGGAGAAAGCTGCCGCTTAATAATATTGTATTGATCCATCATCCAACCCATAATCATGGGGTTGGTGTAAACATCCGGCGCGGGAATATCGACATCGGGGCCGATGAAATCTGCGATCGCATCGACATAGCCCCGGCTCAACCGTTCCAATTCCAGTTTGGACAATTCCTTGGGATTGAGAGTAATTCCGCCCTTGGCTCCTCCAAAGGGCAAGTTCAAAACTGCACATTTAAAAGTCATCCAAAATGCTAAGGATTGCACTTCATCAAGGGAGACTCCCGGATGATAGCGCACTCCTCCTTTAGACGGGCCTCTGGTATTGTCGTAGCGCACCCGATAACCTTGGAAAATTCGCAGGGAACCGTCGTCCATCCGCACGGGTATCGATACAATTAAACTGGATTTGGGGTGTTTCAGCCGTTCGATCGTATCCTCGGAAAGGGACACATATTTTAAGGCTCGTTCTAATCGGCGGCTGGCATCGGCAAATAATGATTCAGACATAATAAGACTAAGGAAGAGGTTCGAGGGAATAAGGAAAGCACGACACGGATTTTGACACGGATACACGGATTAATTATTTAGTGTCCGTCAGATTTTGAAGTCAGAGGGAAGAAGGAAGAATAGCTGACATCTTAATTTTAAGTATCTCGGCTGAGCTACTGGTTTTCCTATACATTTTAATTTAATCACAATCCAGGTTGAATTCTGTCAACTGTCAACGGTCAACTGTTCACAAACTGCCTTGTGTCGATCGACTTTTCGAGCAGTGCCAAGCAGCGATTAAGCAGATACACTTAGAATAGAGGGTGATATTTAAGCTCAAGCCGCAATTTGAGTTCGATCGCTCAAATCACTGCCAGCCATCAGGGGAATTAAATTCTGAAATAGATCGAGGCTTTAGCTGACGTTAGAAACTGAATTATTATTATGGTTGGACTCCTAGCCGCCCTATCTGCGTCTGCGGCAGGGGGTATGAGAATTGCCCTGCCCCTGCTGTTAATTGGTTTGTTGCGGATTGACAAACTTTGGTCGGAAATACCTCTATTGTCGGGGGTTCCCCCCCAAGTGGCTATCACCATCTTGGTGAGTTGGTCGCTGTTAGAGTTATTTGCTTCTAAAACCTTTGTGGGACAGCGGGTACTGCAAATTGTGCAAATTATTTTCAGCCCCATTGTAGGAGCAATTATGGGAATTACGATCGCTCAGGTAAGTTCGATCGAGGAAATTATTGCTCACCCTTGGATGCTTTGGATAATTGGTATTGTCGGAGGTTTGTTGGCTTTAGTGCTGCAACTGGTACAAGCAGGATGGTTTTACCGGCTGCAGGGTTTGCCGATTTGGGTGATTTTCCTCCAAGATGTTCTGTGCATTTCCTTGGTTTTGTTTGCCTTTGACGCCCCGCGGCAGGGAGGATTAGTGGCTATGATCCTGCTGTGGCTGGCAATTCGCAGTTCTAAAGAGTGGTATCGATGGTACCGAAGTCAGGGAATACCGGGCGATCGGCGAAATCCCCGCCGCAGCAAGCGCGATCCTGATTAGTTAGTGATTAGTTATTGGTGATTAGTTATTGGTGATTAGTCATATCGCTTACGGTTGTTTCGGAATGATTTAACCGCAGAGGGCGCAGAGGGCGCAGAGGAAGAGAAGAGAGAGATGAATAATTCCGATACCAACGGATTTTATATCATTAGTCATTTTTAACAACAGTGAACAGTCAACAGTCAACTGTCAACAGTCAACTGTCAATTTAAACTGATATCTTGTACCATTCTCGCTTAACAGGCAAGATGCCTGTTCCACAATAAAATTCACTCTTTGTGGAACAGGCATCTTGCCTGTTC
>NZ_JAUBTL010000038.1:0-73198 GCF_036702475.1 Microcoleus sp. D2_18a_B4 | reverse complement strand
AGCCGTGTGCGGTGAAAGTCGCAAGCACGGTTTTGTAGGAGAGATGGTGGGGGACACTCTACCATCGACTCTCTAACCGAGCAACCGCGATTTTTGTAGGGGCCCGTGAGCCAACAATACCTGTTAATAATTGACCATCTCAAAAACCCGCCCCGACCGGGATATTATGGTTGATCGATCGGACATGAGATAATTTCTGGTTGTGATATCATCAAATAGTACATTTATTAAAATTATTTTCTATGATTAGCTTTGGATTCTGGAATGTAATAATTATAATTACAGTGGCTGGGTTTCTCAAATTTAATTGGCGATTAGATAGCGAAAAAACAGCATGGCAAGATTCTTTGTTTTTAAAACATCCTTCGATCCAAAGGTTGACTCAGTTTTTTCGTCAACCTATTGTTAACTTTATTTTGCAAGCAGTTATTGTATTAGTTCTCACCCGATTTCTCTGTTATACCGGTTGGTTGGTTTACAATCTGACTAATCGGCCCGATCCGCCTTACTGGGATTTTAAGTGGTTTTATGTAGCGAGTAGATTAGCCCATCAGCATTTGAGTCCCTTTAATGTGGAGGTGTTTAACATAGGTTTCTGTAGCATCACAAAAGTGTGTGGGTTTATTCCATCTTTTGTTTATCCACCTAATATCATTCCTCCGCTGTGGTTTTTGGGCTATTTCCCGATGAAGACTGCATTCACAATCTGGACTTGGCTGCATCTTATTGCCACAGGTTTTGTTTTATGGGGAGCGAATATCTTGTTGGTGTCGCACTCACGAGCTTTTAGGACTATTTGTAGTATATCAGTTGCATTCCTCTACGGTTTTGTCTTCGATCTTCAAGTTGGCAATGTGGCAACTTTTATTGCGGTTCTGCTGTTATGGATGTTTATTTATGCTAGAAAAAATCAGGATGTAATTGCAGGAGTTTTTTTAGGAATTGCCCTTTTTAAACCAACTTTAGTTATATTGTTTATTCCTTATTTTTTAATTAAAAGACGGTTTCAGCTAGTTTTTATATCAATACTCACGGTAACTTTTTTGGCATTTATAGGTCTAGCTGTAACGCGCAATTCCTTAACAGGATTTATACAGGATGCGACTCGTGGATTTCCACTCTGGCTCAACGATCCATCTAATAATGCTTATATTTCTATGAGTCGCCTTGATTTAAGGGTGATGGGGCCGAGATTTTTCCCCGATAGTCCCTTCGTGGCGAAGCTATTTTCTGACTTGATTATTTTGGTGCTAGTGGGTTTAGTGAGTTGGTATTTTTACAAAAAACAATCTCGCAATGCTTGGTCAAAAAAGGTTGATTTATCTGAAATGGTGCTAATTTCTACTTTGAGTATTGCTATCAACTATTCTCAGCCCACCAGTTCTGTGATGTTAGCACCGGCGGTGGTTTTTTTGCTGAATGATTTATGCTTTCAGATTAAAAATTGTGCCTTCTCTAGGCAAAGAATGTCGGTTTGGTTATTGGGGGTTGGCTGTGTCATGGTGCAAACCGCTGTGATTCATGGCGGGGTGTTGGTGTTTCTAGGAAAGCGGTGGAACTGGAAGGGGGGGGAATTGCCTTATTTGTTTAAAGTAACTATTTTTTCACTACCGAGTTATGCGATTTTAGGCCTTACGTTAAGTGTTTTAGTCTTAGCAATTACCTCTCTTGGTCAAAAACAGGTTGCTGAATTTGACCAACCGAGCTGAAGCAGGAAGTAGACATTTCTCTCTTCTCTTCCTCTGTGCTCTCTGCGTCCTCTGCGGTTAAATCATCCAGAAACAACCTTAAATGATATTACTCGTCGCTGTCGATTTTCTGTTGCTGCGATCGATCGTCGCTTTGAATTCTCCCCTCAGATTTAGCCTCATCTACTGCTTCTTGAATTAATGTCAACACCATATTCGAGACCGGCCGATAATGCGATTTGGCTAACCGCTCTAGGTCTGCTTTAAGTTCTTCTGGAAGATATACAACTATTCTGGGGAGTTTTGCTGGCAAGGCTGTTATTTGTGCTTTTACTGCCGTATTGTACCTTACTGCGTCACTGTCCAAAACAAAGTCACGGCAGGACACGCAGGCAGTTGAGAGCGATCGCCCGCAGTGGTAGTTGGTAGTTTAATCGTCTTTGGATTCATTAAACTTGCCTTCCTTCTGCGCTCTTTCGAGTCCTTCTTCCACCAAAAGTAATGCCATTTGGGAAATCGAACGACGCTCAATACTCGCCAGTTTTTCTAACTTCTCCTTAATTTCGGGTGGCGGGTAAAAGGCAACTCTAGGAGATTTTGCAGGACTCACATTGTTTGGGGGTAGCGTGTTCACCATGTCATTTTAGCTGACTGCAAATTTTTTAGAAAAATTTTAAGCCAAGGTAGCACACCACAATCTAGTTTATGCTATAGTAATCTAAACACCCAAAAACCAAACCCCACTCCAACACAAAATCAACGGCCCGACAGGTTGGCAGTTGAGAATGACTCATCAGCGTAGACATCAAAGGTTAATTGCTGCTGGGTTCATCTTCTGTAGTCTTTTTAGCCAAATAAGCATCTACAGCTTCAGAGACAATCCGACTTACGAGATTGCTGACTGTCCGGTCTTCTTGCTTGGCCCAATCTTCCAAGACGTTGTAGGCGTTTGGAGGTACGTAGCTGGTTACTCGTTTTAGGTTTTTTGCTGGCAAGTTAGGCAACTGGGAATTTACTTCATACATCGATCGTACTTTCTTTGTACGCCTCTTTGGTGTCGTCCCTTCAGGTGTTTGACTCATCCCGTTTCGCCTGGGCTTGCTCTTGCTCTTGACACCAGTTTTCTATTAGTTGACCTCCGACGCTGCTCATATCCCTTTCCGCACGAACGCACAAGGCTTTGAACCTGATCTTCAATGCCTTGGGAATTACAAGTTTGATGGTGTCTTTTTCATTTGCCATAACTTTATTTTCACACGTAAACGTGTGAAAAGTTTAAAATTCCCTTAGTTACCTATTCCCATATTCCCATAGCTGTGCTAGACTGAGGATGTACAAACGGAAAAGTGATCGCCCCTGGCCTGGAAAACTTGAGGGCGATCGCAATTCCACTATTCGTGTAATTCAAAGTCTATGATATCACAGCCCAAATCAGTTCCCGAACTGCTCCGGGAAGAAATTCCTGATGTACCTCAAGGGAAGCAACCGATTCGTTTGCTGTTGTGTGGCGTTCCCAAAGCGGTAGAAAGTATCGTTAATCTGTTGCACGTTTTAGGTTTTGCAGAAGTTGGGGAATGGAGCCCGCCTCTACCATCGCCGATAGCCGGTGAGGTAATTCGGATTTTAACCCGTTACTGGAAAGAGTAATCTTTGAGGGCGATCGCATGAATTGAAAAAGTGCGATCGGCCTTTCTGTCTCATTTAGGGCTTACCCATAAGTACCAAAGAAACCGGGTTTTTCACGACAGTTAAAGGCCCGGATGGAGTATTTCGGTGAAAAACCCGGTTTCTGACTACCCGCAAACCAAAGAAACCGGGTTTTTGGCCGCTTCTACAAGGTGTAGCGAAGTATTCTCGAAAAAACCCGGTTTCTGACTACCCGCAAACCAAAGTTAGCTAGAATAAATTTAATTAAATTTAACCTCAACATCAAAATGAATCTGCTTTATTTCGTGATATAATGAAAACCTTAAGTAAATACCACAAAAAAAGCAATGTCGGAAATTACTCTAGACGAAACCAAACTTAAAGAATTGCTCAAAGCAGCGATTTGTGAGTTATTAAAAGAACAAAAAGAAGTATTTTCTGAAATTTTAACAGAAGCCCTAGAAGATATAGGGATGGAAAATGCTATCAAAGAAGGCGAAAATACTGAAACAGTCAGCCGCGAGCAAATTTTCAAAATCCTGAAGAGACAACCATGAATGTGGAGTTTAAAAAGAGCTTTGAAAAGGATTTACTCAAGATTCTTGATGCCGACTTGTTCCAAAGAATTCAGGAAGCGATAGAAGAAGTTGAGAACGCCGAAAAATTAAATGAAGTCAGCAATGTTAAAAAACTAAAAGGTGATGCAGACTACTATCGCCTGAGAGTGGGTGATTACCGAATCGGTATTAAAGTTAATGATGCCGTAGTCTATTTCGTCAGGATACTCCACCGCAAAGAGATTTACAGATACTTTCCGTAATCATTTCAGCCTTCAACCCATCCTCACCAACTCAAACTCAAATTAATCTTCATTAATTGTCAGGTCGGAAGCGCAAACAATTGAGCGATCGCACCCTCTGAATAGTTTCAAAATCGCGATCGTTATGAACTAGAATAAGTTGGTGTTCGATCGCCAGTTGGGCAATGCAGCAGTCGATACTACTTCTAACCGTTAACCCCTGTCGTTGCAAATCGTAATAAATCCGAGCAGCCGCTACCCAAGTATTAGGCGTAGACTCGATGTAGTCTTGTTCTTGGAGATAAGTTTCTAATAGTGTCCACTCCCGTTCATCTCGACAACCTTGCAAAAGTTCCATCTGAGTAAATCTGTTCAGAAAAATACTTTCATCATTGATTATTGCTTCCAGGGATTGGCGTACTACACCTGTCCTGTCGCGGAAAACGCTGATCCAGACTGATGTATCAATCAGAAACATTTCGGTTTTCCCGCAAAGCTTTGTAATCGTACTCAGTCGAAAATTGAATTTGTCCGCTTAAATCGAGTAAATTCCGCTTTTTACGGGTGCGAATTAATTCTTGCAAAGCAAAGTCAATCAGTTCTTTTTCTGTCTTGAAATTGGTTAAGCGAAAGGCTTCTTTAACCAATTCTTCGTTAAGTTCAACGGTGGTTGTCATGGTTAATGGTTGATTTCATTCTCTCATTCATTATGGCATAGCCACACCCAACCCTTAACCTAACCCAACTTCCCCAAATCCTGGTTTCCCCAACTCACCGAAACCAACCTCAACCAAACTCTCCAACTCCTCTGCATCAACGATACCAAACTCGAACTACCCAGATTCCCGACTTCTTAAAGAAGTCAGGAATTTACAAATGGTTAAATTGTCAAGGTGTTTTATACAATTATGACTTGGGCGTATAAGTCGATCGCACTTGCAACTCCTTCAACTGCTTCTCATCCACCCCAGCCGGCGCATTCGTCAGCAAACAACCCGCCTGCTGCGTCTTCGGAAACGCAATCACATCGCGAATCGATTCCTCACCAGCCAACAGCATCACCAACCGATCCAAACCGTAAGCAATGCCTCCGTGGGGCGGAGTTCCATACTCAAACGCATCCAACAAAAAGCCGAATTTATTGTAAGCTTCCTCAGTCGATAAGCCGATCGCCTCAAACACCTTTTCCTGAACTTCCCGCTGATAAATCCGCAGAGAACCGCCGCCGATTTCTGTACCGTTTAACACCAAATCGTAAGCTTGAGCTCTCGCAGTTTTCAAATCATTAATATCGTCAGGATGCGGCGCAGTAAACGGGTGATGCAATGCTTCCAAACGCTTCTCGTCAGCGTTCCATTCAAACATCGGGAAATCAGTCACCCACAGCAGATTCATCTTGTCTTTGTCAATCAATCCCAATTCGTTACCGACAAACAAACGCAATCTATCCAAAGTCTTATTGACAGTTATCGCGTCAGCCGCAGCAAATAACAACAAATGACCTGGTTGCGCGCCCGTGCGATCGAGCAATTCCTGTTTTTGTGCTTCCGTCAAATTATCCTTAATTGCGCCGATCGTATCAATTTCGCCGTTATCCCGCACGCGGATGTAAGCCAATCCCTTCGCACCCGCTTCGCTGGCTTCCTTAAACAAATCGCCACCCGGTTTAATCCGCACGTTAGAAATCGCCTCATTCCCGCCCGGAATCGGCAAAACTTTCACAATTCCGCCCGCAGCAACCGCCCCGGAAAATACCTTAAATCCCGAATCTTTCATCAAATCGGAAACATCGACTAATTCCATACCGAAGCGAGTGTCTGGTTTGTCGCTACCATAGCGATCCATTGCTTCAGCGTAAGTCAAGCGCGGAAAAGGACGGGGCAATTCTACGCCTTTGACACTTTGGAAAATCTGGGAGACTAAACCTTCGTTTAATTCGATAACTTCTTCTAAAGACATGAAACTCATTTCCATGTCTAATTGTGTGAATTCCGGCTGTCTGTCGGCGCGCAAATCTTCATCGCGGAAACAGCGGGCAATTTGATAATATCTGTCCAAACCCGAAACCATTAACAATTGTTTGAACAACTGCGGCGACTGCGGCAATGCGTACCATTCGCCCAAATTGACGCGGCTGGGCACTAAATAATCTCTCGCACCTTCAGGAGTCGATCGCGTTAAAATCGGTGTTTCAACTTCAATAAAACCTCCCACATCTTCCAGGTGGCGACGCATAGCTTTGACAACTTGGTGGCGAAGCTGCAAATTGCGACTCATACGATCGCGCCGCAAGTCCAAATAGCGATATTTCAGGCGCAAATCTTCCCGCACGCTTTCATTTTCCGCCGTCGCCACCTGAAACGGTAACTGTTTGCGAACCGCATTCAACAACTCAATTTCGTCAGCGTAAATTTCTACTTCACCCGTAGGCAATTTCGGGTTGAGGGAATCTTCGGGGCGGTTGGTGACTCGCCCAGTAATTTTAACCACGTATTCGCTGCGTAAAGCCTCAGCCCCGTGATAGGAATCGGGGGTGCGTTCAGGATCGCTGACAATTTGCACAATACCCGATCGATCGCGCACATCCAGAAAAATCACCCCGCCATGATCGCGGCGGCGATCCACCCAGCCGTAAAGGGTGACAGTCTCTCCGATGTGTTCGCTTCGCAGTTCGCCGCAGTAGTAACTTCTCATAATTGGGGGTTGTGGACTAAAAATAAAGCTTTTTAATTATGCAGTATGCCTGAAACTTCTGCTGAATGCAAATGCACGGACGATCGGCATTAGCTTTGGAATTAATTCCAAAGCTAACTACCCTAACAACCCGCTGGGAGTTCCCAACCCCCGGCTGGCCCTTCTACGAATCCCCGCGATCGCTGTGAGACTTGTCAAAAAACACCGTCAGCGCGGTCCATGCAGACTTAGCCGCATCCGTCAAGCGAGTGCCGATAGACTCAATTTGCTTCACAATAAGGTGCCAATTCTTTTCAGCTTCCGTGTGAATGTGGTCAACAGCTTGTTCAATGCGATCGCGTTCGATCAATTTATTTTGTTCCACCGCTTCTCGCGCTTGTCGCACTGCTTTCAAATAAGCTTCGCGACTGACTTCGCCGGCATCTTGCACCTGCGCTTGCGCCCGCGTTTTAATCGCATCTACCACCAGCCAATTTTTCTCAGTTTCTTTTTTAATCAGCTTGACTGCTTCTGTGAATCTCTCGTGGGCGAGATCCTTATTTTCTTCGATCGCCCCGGAGGCCTTATTGACAGCTTTTAAATAAGCTTCGCGGGTGAGCTCGCCCGCTGCTTGCACTTCGGCGGTGGCGCGTTTTTTAATTGCTTCAAACAGCGCCGCAGTTTCTGCGATCGCCTCATCAGTCGCGTCGGGCATCTCTTGTTTGACGAGCTCCGTCGTTTCGAGAGTTGCCTCTAAAACTGGTTCCTCGGTTACTTTTGGATCTGTCATATCAATCTTCTCCTGTTGTAGTAAACATTTTCAAAAAATCTCACAGTTTCTGGATGCAGACTTTGTAGGTGTAGCGCCCGAAGGAATTGTGGTCTTTTATACCGACTTTGTAGGTGTAGCGCCAGAAGGAATTCTGGCATTTAATAAGAACTAGGCAATTTTTGTTCCAGCTTTATCAACTTTTGTATCCGCGCTTACCTAGTTGGAATGACCTCAGTTCTATTACATTATATCTACCAAAGTTGCTCTCGTGTGTAGGATACCGCCAAGTTGCAGGTACGGTTTAGCGCACTTTAATTTTTGATAAGTCTCTATACCTAAAAAAACACACACCAATAAACTTGGTTTCTCAACACAATAAAACGGGCAAATTTAAGAGTTTCAATTTTCCAACTGCAAATCTTCGCGCTCGTCGGTATATAACAAGTGGTGACGCCTTTGAGCGTGCAGTAAAGATTGAGGAAATTCGTACTGAGATAAGAGGATATCTTCGAGCGCAACTTTCATTTGATTGGCGCAGATATCTGGCGGCACTTTGCCCATTCCCGTACCCATGCCGGGAATAGCGATAGTTTCAATGATATGTTTGACTGGCGTTCCATCTGGGACTGAGCCAAATTTTACGAGAGTCAAAATAGCGCGGGTTGCTAGATAAACATTTACTGTTTCTCTTAAAACTGTGGGAACGCGCATAATTGGGGCAGCTATTAAATAGGGAATCTCTGCATGATCGGTGTCTACAATTTCTGCCATTCCTACTAAGAGTTCGCCGTGATGTCGAGCCTGAATTAGTTTTTGCAAGCGTTCAAGAACCTGCCCTCCAAAATATTCCGAAATTTCTAACTCTAAGCCGTCGTCCATGAAACCAAAACTATTCCCCGGACTAACAATAGCATCGCATTTCACATCAAATATTGAACCGTGATGTATCTTGACATTTTCCATACTGCCGCAAGTGCTTTCCCAGGCTCTAACTAAACCATCGTCTAAGGTAGCCAGCACAATTTGCATAAATACTCTCTCTTAATTTTAATTGCGAACAGCTAGAGCGATCGCCAATTTAATCCTACAATACTTTACATAAGTGCGCTGAATCTAAAATTCATCTCAATATCAAGTAGCAAATCTTTAATAGCTGTATGCAGCAATACCCCCATCTCCGCCACCCGATCGCCATTAGTTTAGGTGCCGTTGCCGGCGCTTTGAGTCGCTATTATATCACATTGTGGTTTGCCGGCCGTTTTAACACCGCTTTTCCCTACGCAACTTTTTTGATTAACATCACCGGTTGCTTGGGGATGGGATTTTTTATCACCCTAGCATCGGAACGGGTGCTGATTATTCCTCTGGAGGTACGGTTAATGGTAACAACCGGCTTTTTGGGAGCTTATACTACTTTTTCAACTTACGGTTTAGAGACGAATGTCTTGTGGCGCGATCGATCTTACAGCATCGCCGCTTTTTACTGGGCAGGCAGTGCCATACTAGGAGTAATTGCAGTTCAGTTAGGCATCATTTTAGCACGAATTGGCAAATAGATAAAATCGGTTTGTGCAAATAATACCAGTTTAAAAAAATAATGCAACTGTAGGCAAATTATCCACCCATACAGCATCAGTCAGTCGATTTTAGCTCAGGATTGTGGAGAATACCTACGACATTTTTTGATCGCACACACCCTTAACCTAATACAGGCAGAGCTTTTAAGGGGGTTGCTACCCTGTCAGATTTAGGTGTGATGAGCTATACTGCATGGTGTTTTCCGAATGAGGGGCTAAAGTCTTCAAGCTGTTTCCCTATCTTGTTTTCAGTTTACTCTTTCTCGGTTGAAGTCACGTTTAATAAATAATGTTTATGACGCTCCGATATCGGTGTTCTCAAAAGAACGGTTGAGGATTTAAACAGCGTTTGGTGCGTTTATGCTCGTACATGAGTTTGTCAGCCTTTGCCAGCAATTGTTCTAATAAAACTTCATTGTTTACATCCCCAAACTCCACACCAAGACTTATTGATATATAAGCTCGCTCGGACTGTTGATTAAAGCGATCTATATTTTCTTGCAGCCGAGAATGGAAATTAGTAGATGAATCACCCGAAAAGTTAGGAATAAATAAAGCAAATTCATCTCCTCCCAGTCGAGCCACAATATCCGCCTCACGAAAGGTTTGCTTCAATATTTGAGCTGCGTCAACGATTACTCTGTCTCCCATCTCGTGTCCTAAAGTGTCGTTAATCTTTTTCAAACCATCTAAGTCAGCGAACAAAATAAAATAGGATGTTTGCGTGCGTCGAGCAATTTTTAGTTGTTGATCGGCTAGTAAAAAGAAGCCACGTCGGTTATATAATCCAGTTAATTCATCCGTCACGGATAGCTGCCTTACTTCTGCTTCTGCCCTCAGACGTTCTTGGATTTCGTGTTCTAAACGTTGATTTTGTTCGAGCAGTTGTTGGCGTTGCTGTTGGATGAGTAATTGATTTTTTACTCGCATCAGCACTTCCTGCTCTTGAAAGGGTTTGGTAATATAGTCTACACCACCCAGTTCAAAGGCTTGTACCTTGTTTTCTACTCTTTCGAGCGCACTGATAAAAATAACCGGGATCTGAGCACTCGTTTCCGATGCTTTTAACTTTTGGCAGACTTCGTACCCATTCATCTCCGGCATATTGATGTCAAGTAAAATCAGACTCGGTGGATCGCGATGAACACCTTGGAGTGCCATTCTGCCGTTGAGCGCTTTACGCACAATATAGCCCTGTGACTCTAGAATTTTGGCTAACAAGCGCAGATTGTCTGGGGTATCATCCACGATGAGAATATTCGTTTGGGCCGGAAGTTTGAATATAGCTGTCATGGTCTTCTTCCTAAATCTGGGTGAGAGTTGCGATCGCTTCAAGCTGAAAGTTATCGACCAGAGATGTCATCGCCGCGATGAAATCTTGTTTCTCCTTGGGAATTTGAGCGATAAGTTGATAAAGCTTATTATCACTAAGATCGAGTGCTGCTTCATGAACTTCTGCAATCCACTTGGTTGGCATGGTTTTCAAGTCGGGAGTAAATATCTTTGGTGGCGAAGCTGATAAGTCTGGCCGAAATTTTTCGGCGTAGCAGTAGCGCACACCCAAGTGATGAGCTATTTTGTCGAAAAGTGTGTCTTCAGTAAACGGCTTGGCAATGTAGTCATCGCAACCGACTTGCAGGCTGGCGATACGATCGTCTTCAAAAGCATAGGCAGTGAGGGCAATGATGCGTGTAATTTGTCTTTTGTCCTGTGACATTTGCCCTCTCGTGTCTGGTGATGACCCATGACTAATGACTAATGACTGTTGTGCTCGAATCTGTCTGGTGGCTTCATAACCATCCATGACAGGCATTTGAATGTCCATCAAAATCAGGTCAGGATGCCATGTTAGCCAACGATCGATCGCCTCTGCCCCATTTTCCACCGCACACACCTCAAACCCAACTGACTCCAGCAGCGTCACCAGCAGTTGCCGATTTTCTAGAACGTCTTCTGCTACTAGAATTCGGTAGATAGGTTGCCCAGGTGCGATCCCGATAATCCGATCGCTCGTTTCAGGTTCCTCTAAATCAAGGGACTCTGGTAGTTCCAAAACGACTTTGCAGGTAAAAGTCGAGCCTCGATCCAGGGTGCTTCGCACGGTGATATCGCCTCCCATCAGACGCGCAAACTCACGACTGATAGACAGTCCTAAACCTGTTCCTCGATCGTGACGACCGCGATTGGTTTGGATGAATGCGTCAAAAATCGATTCTAAATCTGAGGGGGAAATGCCAGATCCGGTATCCTCAACTTCGACACACAGGGTAATAGTTGGTTTAACGTCGGGTGGATTAGTGGCGCGATCGCAATTTGTACCGGATGGCCTATCATCTGATGAAAAAGCTCGTCCGCGCAGGGCTATGCTTCCTGTTGTTGTAAATTTGAGCGCGTTCCCAAGCAGATTAATCAAGATTTGGCGAAGTTTTGCTTGATCGCCACACACATAACGGGGGACAGTAGCATCCCACTCGCTACTGAGATGTAACCCTTTCTCACCTGCTTTGAGGGAGAACATCTCGTTAATAGAACCCAGCAGTCGAGGCAGATTAAAACAGCTTGTACTCAGTACCAATTGCCCTGCTTCAATCCTAGACATTTGCAAAACATCGTCGATCAATGTCAGCAGATGTTCTCCACTACGGGTAATGATCCCTAAATGCTCTTGAAATTCTTCTGGGATATAGGGGCTGCGGTTCATAAGCTGGGTAAATCCCAGAATGGCGTTGAGTGGCGTTCTGAGCTCGTGGCTCATGTTGGCAAGGAACTGGCTTTTGGCACGGTTGGCTATTGTTGCCCTTTCTGCAGCGTGTTCTAGGGCAGCTTGCGAAAATTCTAACACCGCCAGCATGAGGATATGTCTCATCTCGGCTGCAGCTTCTAACTCTGCAATCTGCCACGGATAAGACATCTCCCGCACTGTCTCTTGCCACCGTTCAAAGGATTGGCGGGGACACAGGTGCATTTTTCCAAATTCGTCGATCGACACAGCATCCTGTGGATTACCTGCCCAGTTTATGGTTTGAATTTGTTCGGGTCGGAACCAAAGGATGTGGTATGACTTTTGTGTGGCATAGCATAGCAAGATTGAGATTGCTAAAACACCGCTAGCTCGATCTTTGAATTGCTTCGCTTGGGGATAAAACTGAGACAAAGAAGCTGTTGCAAACACTCGTTCTTTGTTGTCTTTCAGCAACCACTGCACGAGTTCGCCAACCTCAGCTTCAGATGGTGTTTGACCCACCAATGTCAGACGACCATCGAGCAGAATTGCAGCTCCGTGAGCATGAACTAAATCTAGCAATTGAGAAGCATTTTCCGTCAATACCTGTTCGATAAAATTAGACTCTCGCCGGAATGCCTGCTGAAGTTTATCCTGAATAGTTTTCGCCTGCGATCGGTAAACGTTCAATTCTCGCTCTTGCTGATGCACCAGTTCGATCGAGGCAAATTGTCCTAAAAATTCACAGGTTTTGCGAGTTTCGTAATCTACCAATCGCGGGCTGTAATGGTGACAGGCAATTAATCCCCACAGGCGCCGATCGTCAATTAAGGAAATTGTCAGTGTCCCAGCAACTCCCATATTCTGCAAATATTCAATGTGGTAGGGAGATACTCCCCTTAACACACAAGCACTTAGATCCTGGGGTGTATCGGTTAGGGGATGGTTGGTGGGAATTAGGCGGGCCGGGGTGTAATTGATATTGGGAATTTGGCGCACCCAGTTGCGGTAAAACAATTTGCGGGCGGGTACGGGAATATCGATCGCCGGGTAATGCAATCCCAGGTAGCTTTCTAGATAGCTTTCTTTCTCTTCGGCAATCACTACCCCATGCTCATCGGCTTCAAAGCGATACACCATCACGCGATCGAACCCGGTAATGGCTTTTACTTCTCTAGCAATGGTTTTAGCTAAATCAGAAAGACCGATCGCAGTGCGAAAGTTGAGAATAACTGTTTGCAGGCGATGATAGAAATCGATTGAATGATTCTTTTCAATAGACCCTTGGGCTTCTAGCTCCAGAATCAACTCATCTGGTAGCTGATGCAGTGTGCTTCTAAATGTTTGAATTTGGCCGTTTTTGAGAGGTATTTTTAGATCGAAGCTATTATGAATGTTTAGTTGTTGTTGAGCTGCTAGATACCTAACAATTTCTTGTACTTGATCGTGACCAAATAACCCTGGCAATGGCTGACCTAGCAATTCTGCGGCCGAAATGCCAAAAAACTGTTCGACATTTTCGCTAGCTTGTAAAATCTTGAGGCTTTTTTCTTGCAGCAATAAAACGATTCCGTGGGGCTGAATATGACCGGGAGCATACACTGATTCTTCACTGCATTCCTCTAAACTTTTTAAATTTAAAGGAGTAATTGGGGAAATGTTGGGTGTGTTATGAGGCATTTTAGAGCAACAATTATCAATAAAAATTAACGAGATTTTTTTCAAAAGTTACCAAGAATACACTTGAATTCTTGTTGGCTGTTCCTAATTCCCTAGTCCTAATCAAACGTTGAACTGCACAACAGCTTATAAATCCACTGGAGGAATTCCACTTGGGAAATTACCTTGAATTAGATTAAGGATTTTCTCAAATTGATACTGGTGGGCGAGTTCCGTCAGATAAATACCCAATTGAGCGAGGTCTGAGGAAAGTTGAGCTACCAGTTCCACGATCGCAACATCATCCCCACATAAAGCAGCATCTTCCAACTCAACCACCCATTCTTTTGGTAATGTCGCCAGAAGCGTTGGATCGAGGGAATCTGGAACCCCAGGGGCAACAGAACACAGGTAAGAAGGAAAACAATCTGTTCCCCCTTCCCCCATTTCTGTTTCCTCTTCCTCATATACATACTCTAAACCTAGGTATTCCGCCATCTTAAGAAATAGGGTCTGTTCCCGGAAGGGCTTGCTGATGTAGTCGTTGCAGCCAGCAGCTAAGGCGAGGGCGCGATCGCTCTGGGAAGCCTGGGCCGTAAGTGCAATAATGATACTGTTCTGTCCGTCTTCCATTGCCCGAATTTGCTTGGTAGCTTCGTATCCATCTAACACGGGCATCCGAATGTCCATCCAGGTTAGGTCGGGTTGCCATTCTTGCCAAATCTGCACCGCTTCCTGTCCGTTGGTAGCTTCTTTTACCTCTAATCCTAATTGTGTCAGTAATCTGACTATTAGCAAGCGATTTTCTGTTTGATCGTCAACCACCAAAATGCGACGATCGGGTTGACCGGGAGCCAGCCCAATCACGAGGCGATTATTCTCTTCGGGTGTAACATTTACTCCACTGATGGGGCTGACGGGAAGGGTAAAGGTGAAGGTACTCCCCTGTCCCAGAGTGCTGCTGACAGAAATTTTTCCGCCCATGAGTTCCAACAATTTGCGGCTAATGGTGAGACCTAGCCCAGTACCGCCGCTCGAGCGCTTCCCAGCTTGGGCTTGCACAAACGCATCGAAGATGGTATCGAGTTCGACCGATGCCATCCCTACACCTGTGTCAGCGACTACAAACTGGAGAATCGGCCGAGTTGTGGTTAATGCCCCTGTACCGTTCGCCTCAATGCTGACTTGCAAAGTAATTCTTCCCCGATCGGTAAATTTGATAGCATTACTCAGCAGATTGAGCAAAACCTGACGCAGTTTTTGAGCATCGACAAGCATAAATTGGGGAACTTCTGGCGCAATCTCGAAACAAAGGTCAAGTCCTTTAGAACTTGCTCGTTGCGCCAACATATTTCGGAGGGAATGCAGCAGCGCAATTAAGTCTAATCCGCTGTGTTCAACTGTGCAGTGTCCCGATTCAATTTTCGAGAGATCCAGCACATCGTTAATCAAACTCAAGAGGTGATCGCCACTGCGACGAATTGTTTGCAGGTCTTCTTTTTGGTTGGGAGTTAGGCAGGAGTCATGGGTCATCACTTGGGCAAATCCTAGAATCACGTTGAGGGGAGTGCGTAATTCGTGGCTCATATTGGCTAGGAAGGTACTTTTTGCCAAGTTCGCTTCTTCTGCGACTTCCATTGCGTGCTGCAGTGCCAGTTCTTTTTGTTTGCGATCGCTGATGTCTTTGTGCGTTCCAATCATCCGTAAAGGCTTACCATGTGCATCGTAGGCAACGACTTTCCCGTAGTTAGCGATCCACTTCCACTCACCTGACTTGCAACGCACACGATAGTCAAAGGCATACTTAACTGAGCTATCTTGCAAGTGACTATTCAGAGACTCAAAAACCCAGAATTTATCATCAGGGTGAATCATCTGCTCCCAGAGGTTCACATCCATCACCAACTCACCGGGCTGGTAGCCCAGCATCTCCTGGTAATAGGAATTAATGTAAATTTTTCCAGTTTCAATTTTCCAATCCCATAGTCCATCTCCAGAAGCTTCTAGTGCCAGCATTAAGCGTTCCTCACTCAGTTGTAAAGCGGTTTCCGCTTGATGTTGTCGCGTCACATCGATCGCCACACCACCTACTAGCATTTGCCCAGGTAAGTCGGGGATGAGAAATTTGTAAACCAGAAACTCACCCAGGGTTCCATCTCGACGGGACGCAATCTCAATCGTTTCAATTAGCTCGTTGGTTTGAACAACCGTTTGGATATTGTCTATATATTGTTGGGCGAAGGCGGCGGGGTAAAGTTCAAAAAGGGATTTTCCAATCACATCGTCAGTGGGTAACTCCAAGGTATTGAGATAAGTCTGGCTGGCATAGAGCATTACACCATTTTCATCGGTAATCCAGGCAGGGGCAGGGCTGTGATTCATGAAGGCTTGGAAGCGAGTTTCACTCTCTCGGAGTGCCTGTTCTGCTTGTTGGCGTTCCGCTTCGTTGCGTTTGCGATCGCTAATATCCCGGCAGATACAGAAGTTCATCATCTCATCTTCTAATTTCACCCGGTTCCAGCTAATTTCCACGTCATATACAGAACCATCCTTGCGGCGATGTCGCGTTTCAAACAGCGGAATAACCTCCTCTCTCTGGAGCATAAGTTGTAGTTCTTCCCTCGTCCATTCAGCATCCCAATCAAACAGACTCAGATTCAGGGTTTCTTCTAGGGTGTAGCCCAGCATTTGAGCAAAACTGGGACTAGCTTCGACAACTTTTCCGACGGAATCCATGACAACAACACCGTCCAGGGAAGTGTTGAAGAAGGTTTTACTCCGCAAGAGTTCCTGTTCTAGTGCAAGTTCGGCTTTTTTGCGATCGCTAATATCTTTCATGAAGCAGTAATGCCCCAAAAATTGATGCTGTTCGTCGTAAGTTGAAATCATCACCAATTGTTTATAAAAAACCGAACCGTCTTTACGAACCCCTCTGGTTTCAACTTCAACTCGGCCATCTTGCACCATCAGCCAATAGGCTGGCACCACTTTTTCCAACTCATCGGGATCTACGGTTTTTTCCCAGGACATCCCGATCATTTCTTCTGGCTGATAGCCTGTCACGTCAGAATATGCTTTATTGACATAGAGGTAACGTCCTTGAGTGTCTATTTTGGAAATGCCGGACAGCGCATTTTTCATCACTTCGCTCATTTCTCTAAGCTCTGCTTCTGCTTGTTTTCGATCTGTGATATCTTGTGAAAAACCCAGTAGGTACTGGGGCTGATGCTGTTCGTCGTAAAGGGGAATCTTCATTGTCTGCAGCCAACGTTTTCCCAGACTATGACTGTCAATGACTTCTTCGAGAATATTCTCAGTCTTACCTTTTTCAAAAATTTCTCTATCCTTTTGGTCAAAAAAGATAGCGGGTTCTGTTGGGAACAAATCATAGCCACTTTTGCCGATCGCTTGTTCGGCTGAAATGCCAAATAACCGTTCGCTGGTTTTATTCCAAAACTGAAATACGCCACATTGTTTAGGCTGTGCGTCCTTAACAAAAACCGCCACCGGTAAATTATCCAGCAGTGCTTGTAAGAAATTGCGAGTGTTTTGGATGTCCTGCTCTATTTTTTTTCGCGGGCTAATATCAATAAACGTAACTATAACTTGTTTAATTTGACCTTTTTGGTCTAACTCCGGGTAGGCATTAACTAATACCCAAACACAACTATCAATTTCTTGTTTAATTCCTAAAACCTGATTCTTGATGGAACTTCCAGTAGATAAAACCTGATTCACGGGATATTCCTCTAGGGGCATCTCGCTGCCATCTTCCCGCACCAAATGCAATGCCGGATCGCTCACGGGTTTTCCCAGCATTTGCTCCATTGAAAACCCTAGTAATTCAGCGGCCGTTTCATTACAGAATTGGAGGCTGGTATCTGTCGCATGAATCACAAAACCCGCATTTAAGTTATCGATCAATTGCCGATATCTGGCTTCGCTGACCTGTAAAGCAACTTCAGCTTGCTTGCGCTCCGTAATGTCGGTGTGAGAGCCAGTCATCCGAATTACGTTACCTGCATCATCCCAAAGCGCCTGACCCCGATCCAAAATCCATTTGTAGGAACCATCTTTGCAGCGAATGCGATGTTCTGTGATATAAAAAGGAGTTTTCTTGGCAAAATGATCTTGAATGACTTGCATCACCCATCCCAAATCATCGGGATGTACCAGATTAGCCCATTCGTCTAGAATGTTTTGGATTTCATGGTCTTCATAGCCCAGCATTTTCTTCCAACGACTAGAAAAGAAGACCTCATTGGTTTGAACATTCCAATCCCAAATGCCGTCATTATTCCCGCGTACAGAAAGTTCCCAGCGTTCTTCACTTTCACGTAGTGCTGCTTCTGCTTGTTTGCGGTCAGCAATATTCCTGCCAATCTTTGAGGCTCCAATTATATTCCCTGCTTGGTCTTTAATGGGGGAGACACTCATCGAGACATCGATTAATGTTCCATCTTTCCTCAGCCTCTTTGTATCGTAGTGTTTGATGCGTTCTCCTCGCTGGATTTTGGTGATAATTTCGTTTTCCTCATCTCGATAGTCTGCGGGAATCAGTTTTATCCCTGATTGCCCTACTATTTCGGCCGCTGTATAGCCAAAAATTGTTTCGGCTCCTACATTCCAACTTGTAACTACACCCTCTAAATCTTTGCTGATAATGGCATCTTCCGAAGATTCAACGATCGCAGCTAGTCGGGCGATCGCAATTTCTGCCTGTTGTCGCTGGTGAATTTCCCATTGCAACTGGCGATTGGCTTTTTTGAATTTATCGACTTTGCAATAACTAACTTGTGCGAGATACACGACCAACATCAGCAGCCAAACTAAAAGTAAGCCACCAATTAACACAACTTTTGGTAAATAAAAATTCTCCCTTTCTACTAAATCCAAAGTGGGAGAAACCTCTATTCGCCACTCGGCACTATAGGCTCTTATTACAACTGTTTTATGCTGTGAATATTGAGATAGCCGCTCTTGGCCGTAAATCAAATTCGGACCATCATATATAGCCACATTGTAGCCCGGTGGCACTTTTAAAATACTGTCAAATAGAGTTTTAAAATGAAAAACTCCGACAATAAACCCATCAAACCGCTCCCCTACAAATAAAGGACAACTTGCTAGAAATCCTTGATCTCCTTTAACGAGTGAAATATTGCGAGTTAACATAGGTTGACGCAAATCACGCGCCACTTGCAAAGTGATTTGGCGACGCCGTTCCCGATTAATATCTAGGTTTTGCGCTGCCTCATTCCCCCCCTGTGGCACAACCCATCGCACTTTAAATGATGGATCGACTAATTCGATCGCCTGATAACCGTAGAAATCCTTTACATAAGCCTCTGCATCGGCTTCCCAAAGAGCCTTTGGTGTACCGCCATTGGCTTGCCAGCGATTCGCCATTTGCCGAAGTGTCAGCATCCGAGTTGATAATTCCTCGCTCAGTTGTAACTGAATCGCATGGGCTTCCTGCTGAATTAACTGCTCAATGTGAATTTGTCCGTTGAGGGTTAGCTGTTGCCACGTAAATAAAACAGCAAGAGAGGCCACCACACCAAGCAGAAGAGGTAGCAATCTTTTAAGCGGTCTTTGGCATAAGGTTATCATCAGGTTGAGTCGAGTAATAGCCATAAATTAAGCGCTCTCTGAATAGAGCTGCCTTCAATTTTGTGGGCGATAATTTCAATTTAATTATACAACACAGCAAAGTTTTGAGCGTGAAAACCCGTTAACGCTAGGACAATCTCTAAACTTGATCAGCCCTCAATAAAACTGTTAAATTCTACCGATAAAGAATCTTTTTCCTTAACCCCTAGATGTCTAACTAAATTTATAGAGGGCGATCAGCTAGAGCTGTTCAGATTGTAAATAGGTATTGTTTGCCAACAGTGGCGGCAAAACCAGTAGATTTGATGCTCGCGAACGTGACGGAGCATTTGACTCGAGCAGCAGGGGCAGTGCGTCATAAAGACCTCTTTTTTAACTAAAGAGTATTTCACTCTTGTGGCAAAGTGCTGTAAGCTCGCTTGAATCTGCAACAACAAGACCCTAGAGAACAAAAATAAAGATTTGGTAAAGAATACAAAATGGTTAAGGAAAAGATACAACTTTAAACATTCCGTAATAAAATCAAGAGCGCAGAGAATTTTGATCCCACAATACGCACCTTCTAATGTCCCATCTGGTTTGTTATAATTCTATACTATTCAGATGCAGCTTTTGATCCCCATTCCTACATAAAAGGGTTTTCCTGTTCCCTGTTCCCTGTTCCTTGATGTGATATGAGAGTCTAAATTCCAGCCCTACACATTGGCAGTTTGAACAGGAACCATAGCTGGAGCGAGGGGATTCACTATCACTGCTGGGAGGTGATATTGACAGTTTTAATTAATTGTTGACTATAGCAAGGTAATAAGTTGTCAAACCAATTGTTGCCCAAAACTTCTTTGTGTGTATAACCCGTGACGCGGCCGAAAAAAGGATTTACGTAGCCCCCGAAACTTAATTTTAGAGGGTGCTGGTTGAAGTTAGCCGATCGCACTACCCAAAACACCCCAATAGCCCAAAATACAAACACCCAAATATATTGACAATATGGTGGTTTTGCGTATTATATTAAAAACCAGTAAAATATCTATTCGGATGCCGAACGAATGGGGAGCATCTCATATTTGTAAAAATACTTCTTCTGGCTCCTTCCTTCTGACTCTTTCCTTCTGCCTCCTGCCTCCTGCCTCCTGCCTCCTGCCTCCTGCCTCAAAACTCCAAATTCTAGCAGGGCTGCTTTCATTGAGATGCTCCCGCACGAATGAACTCAACGCTAACCAATAAAACCCTCAAAGTCGCAGCATTTACAGCCATATTTTCGATATTATTTTCCGCCGCTTTACCTACAGTTGCCTCAGCCCAGACAGCACTGGAAGAAATTGGGCAAACCGGCCTTCTAAAAGTTGGCATCAGAAAAGATGCCCCTCCCTTCGGCTACTTGGAAGGTGAAAAATGGCAAGGAGTTTGCATGGAAGGCTTAGAACTTTTCCGAGCTGACTTATAAAAAAAATTAAATCGCTCCATCCGCTTAGAAAAACTAGAAACAAATCTCAACGAATCAGCCGAAAAAGGGCGCTTCCGCAGCGTAACCAGCAAGCGCGCTCACCTAGAATGCGGGCCTAATACAATCCTAAAAAATCCCCCCAGCGGGATTGCATATTCACTGCCTTTTTTATACAGCGGGACTTATCTGTTAGTCAAGCCAGAAAACAGACTGAGAGTCAACCCTTCGGGATTCCTGCAAGACGTGACCATTGGCGTGCTAAGCGGTTCTGTTACCCAACAATTCATTGCAGGCCGATATCAACTAGCTAACCAGCGAATTTATGAAGGTATCACGGGCAGAGAGTCGGGTGTAAAAGATGCGGCATCCGGCACAATCGATGCCTTCGCTAGCGACGGAATGCTGTTAGTAGGAGAGGCGCTGAGACAGGGTTTAACTCAAAGCCAATATTCTGTTATACCGGAGCAGCCTTTAACCTGCATTTCTTACGGCATGATACTGCCAGCAAGCGACACTGAATGGAAAGAAACAGTCAATAATTTTATTCGCAATCAAAGTTCGACGAATTTGTTGGAAAAAGTGCTGGGGCGCAATTCTCCTTTCCTACCGATGAGTGTCGCCGATCGAGATAAATGTATTTGAAGCCAAATCGGGCAAGGTGCTCGGCGCGCACCAGAAGAATAGGGGTCAATCGATTTTAGATTTTAGATTTTAGATTAAAGAATTGACCCCACGGATAAATGCGGGGGCAATAAGTGATTTTCGATTTTAGATTTTGGATTGATTCCACGGATAAATCACGTGGCGGGTACCACCTTTGAAATTCGTGGTCAGGTGCGGATATTGTCAGGGCAAGTCCGATCGCTGCAACCAGTGGCGTCAATAGGCTCTAAACTGGATTCAGGAAGGCGCGCAGCACAGGTTTAGGAGGGTCATCAGTGACAGAAAAAAGTTATCAATCGTCTTCTCTACCCACCTACGCGCGGAAAGAACTGCGGGAATTAGTTCGCTCGCAGTTAAGGGCCCTGTTGGAAGAAGGAGACTTTAAAGGAGCAAAAGCGATTTTGCACCCGGTGCAGGAAGCAGACATAGCTGAAGCTATCGAAGGCCTGCCAGAAACCATGCAAGTAATAGCTTTCCGCTTGCTTTCCAAAGACGAAGCAATCGCAGTCTACGAATATCTCGACTCCAGCGTTCAGCAGTCCCTCTGCGAAAAATTCAAACGCCAAGAAGTCATTGACATTGTAGACAAAATGTCCCCGGACGATCGAGCTAAACTATTTGACGAACTGCCGGCAATATTAGTCCGTCGTCTGTTGGGTGAATTGAGCCCGACGGAACGGGAAGCTACGGCTCAACTTTTGGGTTACGAAGCCAGTACCGCCGGTCGGATCATGACCCCGGAATATATTTCTCTCAAAGAAAGCTTTACCGTCGCCCAAGCTTTAGACCGAATTCGCTCTTTGGCTAAAACTACCGAAACAATTTATTCTCTTTACGTCACCGACGCCGGACGCAGCTTGACAGGTATTTTATCCCTGCGGGATTTAGTCACTTCCCCCCTCGACAAAACTGTCGGCGAAATTATGACCCGCGAGGTAGTTTCTGTTCAAACAGGAACGGATCAAGAAGAAGTAGCTAGGCTGATCCAGCGTTACGATTTTTTAGCTGTGCCCGTTGTAGACCGCGAACAGCGTCTGGTCGGCATCATTACAGTTGACGACGCGATCGACATTTTAGAACAAGAAGCAGCCAAAGATATTTATACCTTGGGCGGCGTCCAGTCCGGCGGCGACAATTATTTTCAGACCGATTTAATCACTGTTGCCCGGAAAAGGGTCGTGTGGTTGTTTGTTCTGCTTTTAACTAATACTGTCACCGGCGCAATTATTCGAGCTCAAGAAGATATTTTGAACCAAGTAGTTGCCCTAGCAGCCTTTATTCCGCTGCTGACTGGCACTGGAGGCAATGTCGGAGCTCAGTCCTCAACTGTTGTAATTCGCGGTTTGAACACTGACGAAATTACAGCAATGGGCCCGTTTCAAGTAATTGTTCGCGAGGGGATGGCGGGAGCGCTGCTAGGAGCTATATTGGGGACTGTAGCGACGGGCTGGGCTTATACTCTGCAAGGGAGTTTAGAAGTGGCACTCGCGGTGGGAGTGAGTTTGTTTGCGATCGCAATTTTAGCTTCTCTTGCCGGTTCAGCTCTGCCGTTTCTATTTCGTTCTTTGGGTTTAGACCCCGCTTTAATGTCTGCTCCCTTTATTACCACCGCAGTTGATGTCCTCGGGGTGTTGATTTATTTCACTTTAGCTCGACAAATTTTGCAGCTTTAATATATTTAATTACATGGCTGTGAATAAAAAACTTAATGTGTTTTTCACCACTGCTAAATTCGGGGTCAATGTGCGATTCCCTACCGGATATCTGCACTCGCGCGTACTTTATTTTTATCCGCATACTTGCACCAGTTGAAAAAAAGAATGCAACTATAGGCCCGTGCTCCAAACTCCGAGCTTCCTCAGTCATTCCAAATCTAAAATCTAAAATCTAAAATCTAAAATGGTATTAGCCTATGTCATCATCCAATTCACCAACGAAAATCCAAAATCCCACGTCCAGCAATTTGTTAGAAACTGCTGAATTGGTTTTTCTTGCTGCCTCTGCTGTGGGATTGGCTGCTAGTTTGGTTTGGGGGCAGAGCGTTTATGCTCAAGTGCCTGTAGTGATTGCGTTGGTGTTGAATTTTGTGAACCGGCAGAAGCTGCACAAGCAAGTTAAAGCAAGTACGGCGGCTACGTTCGATCGCGTAAATCAACAAGCGGCTACTACCGATCGCGCGATCGAGGAATTGCAAATTGCTGTAAAGGCTTTAGACGAAGCTCTTGCTCAAACATCTCGCGAAAATCTCAATGTTGCGCCTGGAGAAAACGTACACTCTCTAATTTCAGCCATTGAGAACCTGCGCCAGCGACTAATAATTTTAGAAAAAACTATTAAAATGATTCAAAGCGAGATCGAACTCACCAGTCGCCAATTCAAACAGCGACCGGAGTTGCAACAAGTCGAAACTTTGACAACAATAATTCTGGACTTGCAGCAGTTTATCAACGAACTGCCACAGTGGGGGAATTTGCAGCAGCGGCAGCTAACAGAACTTCAGCAAAAAGTAGACAATGCTTTGGCTGATCTCTCAGAAGAAATTGCTGTGATTCCCAACCGCGTGCAAGAGGCGCTAGCTAGTCGCGGTGGGGAAATTAACCCACAGTTGGGTTCTGGTTTGAATGGCGAGCAAAAGAATGGTTATCGACCTAAAACCCAGAATGAGAAAATTCGCCAAAAATATCCCAGAGCTTATGTCAAGTGGAGTCAGGATGAAGACGAAAATTTGAAGAAAGAATATGCGAGCGGTCAACAAATTGACGAATTAGCTCAGAGATTTCAGCGACAGCCTAGTGCCATTCGTTCGCGCTTACAAAAATTAGGATTAATCGAATAATGGTAATATCATTTCCGGTTACACTCATACATGATGTTGACTGTTGACGGTTGACTGTTCACTGTTCACTGTCAACAGTCAACAGTTAACTCGAATTTACTATTCCGATGCTAACGGATTTGATATAATTTGTAACCACAAAAAACAGTCAACAGTCAACAGTCAACAGTCAACAGTCAACAGACAACAGTCAACAGTCAACAGACAACAGTCAACAGTCAACAGTCAACAGTCAACAGTCAACAGACAACTGACAAATAACAAAACGATCGCCCTTTTTTTTCAAAAGAGCGATCGCTTTGTGTCTGTATTCAGTACCGGCTGCCAACAGCGCGCCACTAACATTACATCTCAAGGCTTTTTAGCCTTGGTCTACCGATACTTTTTTGCTAACATTTGCTAACAAATACATAAGTTGAGAGCTGATCTCAACCAAGGCGTATCAACCGATGCCCGTAGAAATTTCTACAAGCACTTATATTCTTGCCTTCAGCTTGGTTATCGCTTACAGCCCCACGCCAATCTGATTATTTGCTTTGATAGTGTAGAGGCAACTTATTTATATAGCGGTTGCGTACTACCAAGGTTTTTCACCTAAATCAGAGTGGCTAAATTCATTCTAAGCTGTCGCGCATTTAAATTGTATATTCAGGGCGGGCGGGACGCCCAACCCCTACTCCCCACAAGACTTTAATTTTTTTTGACAGACAACTTAAATGCCGCAACAGCTTATATGATATAAAGATCTCTGGCAAATGTAAGTTATTGTTAGCAAATGTTAGAAAAAGTCTTACTGTTAATCTACCTCATTTTAGAAATCTTGGGGTAACAAAGAACTTAAACGCTCCAACAAAGGATCGGAATTCCGAGGAGGAGCAACCTCAGCATCAGGCACTACATTATCATCCGCCACAGACTCAGACTCAATCGGGCCAGGCTCTACTACTTTTGAAACTGGGGCAAAAGAAACTTGAGCAAACTTACTGTTAACACTCCCCTGCAACTGATCCAACTGCGCGCTGAGTTGACTCAGGTGATGTTCCAGTCCCTCCAAACGGCTTAATTCCTCTGCCGAAACATTGTGCTCAAACTCAGCAAATTTGACCACAAGTTCAGCAATACGCTGTTCCAACCGTTGAAAGCTCTGTGTAGAGCTAGCAGACTCAGATACAGACAAAAACTGCCACAAAGCTTGCTTGCAGAGATTGCTGAAAGTCTGATACTTCGTGAAAGCCAACTCTTTTTCAATAGCGGCCAGCAAAGTTTGATCCGCAGCATCTTCCGTAAACGCCACCGAGAAATTCGCCTTATTTTTTGCCCACAGTGCCATAGGGTTCAAGCCTTAATGCGTTACTTTATCGTGGCTAGCTGAGCCTCAGCATAAATAAACTGTCCCAAAGCATTAGCTTTCCGAGAAGGCTGAGCCAAGTGAGCCTTAAGATTGGCGTCTTTAAGCAAAGGTTGCAACACCTCCCAGAAAAACTCGCCGCCACCGCCAGTCAGAACCACATCCGTCACACGTTCCGGCAGCCACTGCACCAAACGTTCGGACAGTTCGTTAGCGAAAGCCTCCCGCAAATCCTTAATAATCGGATCTAAATTAGTCGGCTTAGTCGCTCCTCTGGGGCGGTAGAAACGCTGGCCCTCGGGTTTATTCACTGCTTCCAGTAAAGACAGAGATTGAGGGTCTGCTCCCGGAATCTTTGAGGCAACTTGTTCGTAGAATTTGTTCATTGCGAAGGAATCGCTCTTTGAAGCCGCCCGAGCGAACCGGAAACGATCGACCATTAACAAATCGGTAGTTTGGTGTCCGATATCCACAACAGCCACCGACAGTTCGGGCAACTCCGGCGTAAACTCCTTGTTATCTTGAGCCTCGCACCAAATCAGGCTGCCGAACCCTTCCGGCATCACCCAAACGTGACTGATGTTAATATCCACACGCTCGCCCCGGTACACCACAACGTGGGGAGAGCGCAGTTGGCTGATAATCTCTTCCTTTTCCTTCTCAAACTGATCCTGCGAATAAAACGGCAAACCCAGCACAACTGCTATTTCGCCTTTCATCTGGAAATATCCAGCACAGGAAAAGACCTTAACCAAAGCATCTACTACTTTCGACTGGTCAGCGCCACCGAGATTAGCGCCAAAATCTGCCGCCAATTGACCGATCGCGTAACCCCTGCCCTGGTACTCCAGCCACATATCCAACAGAGGGTCTGTTGCTTTGGACTCAAAGCTGCCACCCCGCACCTTTTCCACAGGCATAGTAGCCACGTTGGCAGGGATGAAAACAACGCTACTAGGGTTGCGACTCACGCAAGCTTTAGTTGCCGTCCGACCCAAATCAGCACTAATAATCGATTTGTTAGAAGCGACTTTAGTCTGCTGGGTCAGCATAGCCGAATTAGGAACAAGCTGTCTAGTTGTCATTGAAATGTGTTACCTCACTGAGCCTCACCATTATCATGCCTTATCCCTTGACACTGCCGCGCTTAAAGACAGTGGGTTTTGCGGCGATTCTTCTAACTCTACCTAGATCGGTATCGAAATCAGCACCAAACATTATATTCGGGACGATCGCCCTTACAGTAACTAACCTAACTTTTTCTGGAGCGATCGGCCTCGAACCTCTGTTGCCTGAGAGTGCATTGTTAAGTTAAATTTAGTTAAGATTCTGAGTGTAAACTTTTGTCGCACTTCTCCGACACCGCGATCTTACCCGATCTGTCCCCAATTCAAGGCATCCGCATTTATGAAAATTTCTTGGCGAACTATACTACTTTGGACTTTACCCGCCTTAGTCATCGGCTTTTTCTTGTGGCAGGGGGCCTTTGCCCCATCCCCCGCAGAAATGAGCAAGAACACCGCCAGCACCCGCCTAAGCTACGGTCGATTCTTAGATTACTTAAACGCCGGTCGAGTGACCAGCGTTGACCTTTACGACGGAGGCCGGACGGCTATTGTCCTAGCAGTCGATCCCGAACTGGACAATCACGAGCAGCGGTGGCGGGTAGACTTGCCCTCAAATGCCCCGGAACTGGTTTCTAGGCTCAGAGACTCCAAAATCAGCTTCGACACTCACCCACTACGCAACGACGGTGCTGTCTGGGGACTTTTAGGCAATCTAGTATTTCCCCTCTTGTTAGTAGGAGGGCTGTTTTTCCTCTTCCGCCGCGGTGGCAACGTGCCAGGGGGCCCTGGCCAAGCCATGAATTTTGGCAAGTCCAAAGCTCGCTTTCAAATGGAAGCTAAAACAGGCGTACTGTTCGACGACGTAGCAGGCGTTGAGGAAGCCAAAGAAGAACTTCAAGAAGTGGTGACATTCCTCAAAAAACCCGAACGCTTCACCGCAGTCGGGGCGAAGATTCCCAAAGGCGTCCTGCTAGTTGGCCCTCCCGGAACCGGTAAAACCTTGCTGGCAAAAGCGATCGCAGGCGAAGCCGGCGTGCCTTTCTTCAGCATCTCCGGTTCGGAATTTGTGGAAATGTTCGTCGGTGTCGGCGCTTCCCGCGTTCGGGACTTGTTCAAAAAAGCTAAAGAAAATGCTCCTTGCATCATCTTTATCGATGAAATCGATGCAGTGGGTCGCCAGCGCGGCGCCGGTATCGGCGGCGGTAACGACGAACGCGAACAAACCCTGAACCAGTTGCTGACCGAAATGGACGGTTTTGAGGGCAATACTGGCATTATCATCATTGCTGCCACGAACCGCCCCGACGTGCTCGACTCAGCGCTGCTGCGTCCGGGACGTTTTGACCGCCAAGTTAGCGTAGATACGCCGGATATCAAAGGCCGCTTGGAAATTTTGGAAGTTCACGCGCGCAACAAGAAGCTGTCTGCGGAAATTTCTTTGGACGCCATCGCCCGCCGTACTCCTGGTTTTACCGGCGCTGATTTGGCTAACTTGCTCAACGAAGCTGCGATTTTAACCGCCCGCCGCCGCAAAGAAGCGATTACGATGCTCGAAGTTGACGATGCAGTCGATCGCGTGGTAGCAGGTATGGAAGGCACTCCCTTGGTGGACAGCAAGAGCAAGCGCTTGATTGCTTACCACGAAATCGGCCACGCGATCGTCGGTACAATCATTCAAGCCCACGATCCAGTTCAAAAAGTTACCTTAGTTCCTCGCGGACAGGCCCGCGGCTTGACTTGGTTCATGCCCAGCGAAGACCAAGGTTTGATTTCTCGATCGCAAATTTTAGCCCGCATTAGCGGTGCTTTGGGTGGCCGCGCAGCCGAAGAAGTAGTTTTCGGCGATGCCGAAGTAACCACCGGTGCCGGCAACGATTTGCAGCAAGTAAGCGGCATGGCGCGGCAAATGGTGACTCGCTATGGGATGTCTACCTTGGGCCCGATCGCCCTGGAAGCCCAGCAAAGCGAAATTTTCCTTGGCCGCGACTACACAGCGCGATCGGAATATTCCGAAGAAATAGCCTCTCGGATTGACGGACAAGTTCGATCGATTGTCGATCACTGCTACGACGACGCCCGCCGAATTATTCGCGAAAATCGCACCGTGATCGATCGCTTAGTCGATTTGTTGATCGAAAAAGAAACCATCGACGGCGAAGAGTTGCGCCTAATTGTCTCTGAATACACTTTTGTTCCTGAAAAAGAACAATACGTTCCTCAGCTTTAAAAAGAAGAGTGAATATTGAGGGCGAATAGAATTCGCTGCTACACAAACAAAGTCCGCCTGCGCGGACTGAAGAAATTCAACCCGCGCAGGCGGGTTTTGTCTGTGTAGCAGCGGTTTCAACCGCCCAGTCAAAAGAAACTTCTTCCTCCTGCTATATGATTAAGAGTTCATCGATTTGTTTGATAGTAATTTCAACATTAATTTTTGGCATTAATTTGAGCGCCCGCGCCGAAAAATTAAGATGTTTTGTAGATATTTGCATCGACTCCAGCAGCGTTGAATTAAGCAAATCCGATATTCCCGGTGCTCCCTCTTATCCAGTCAGAACTATTTTAGTAACTCAACAGTTTAGTAACGAGAAATTGTTGGCGCAAATGGAAGTTGACTGCAAGCAACGACAGTTGAGAACTGTCAGAGTTAGCCAAGATGGCGAAAATTGGTCGAATTTCGATCGGAGATGGACTTTAGTAGATCGCAACTCATCTTTGTCTGGGCTGGTTGACTATACTTGTCAATTGGCGATCGCAGAACCAGAGAATAAATAAGTATAGCCTTTCTCAGTAATATGAGGTGTACGCTTGATAAGCGGGCATAGGGCATAGGGCATAGGGCATAGGGCATACCTCACCAAGATTGAGAACTGCTGTAGACCCAGAAAAAAAACAGAGCACCTATATCTTCAACCCTTGCCTTGCGGGTGCAAGTCTGACAAGCAGCGCTTGAAACCGCTGAGTGTTAATATTACACTCAATCTAAAATCTAAAATCTAAAATCTAAAATCTAAAATCGGATGACCAACCCCACCGAATATCGGCAAAGACGCGAACAGTTAATGGCAAAAATTGGCAGCGGGACGGCGATATTTCGCAGCGCACCCGCAGCCGTCATGCACAACGATGTAGAATACGCCTACCGACAAGATAGCGATTTTTTCTACTTAACAGGTTTCAACGAAGCTGCGGCGGTAGCAGTGCTCGCGCCGCACCACGAAGAACACAAATTTGTCTTGTTTGTGCAGCCAAAAGACTTGGAAAAAGAAACTTGGCACGGTTATCGCGCCGGAGTAGAAGGCGCTAAAGAACTTTACGGCGCGGATGAAGCTTTTCCCATCGCCGAACTTGCGGAAAAACTGCCGAAATATTTAGAAAAGGCCGATCGCATATACTATCACTTCGGGCGCGATCGTACTTTCGACCAAACAGTCCTCAATCACTGGCAGCGCTTGATGGCAACCTACCCAAAACGCGGCACAGGCCCGACAGCGATCGAAGATTCCAACATCATTTTACACCCGATGCGGCTGGTGAAAAGCGAAACTGAATTAGCATTAATGCGAAAAGCCGCTAATATCTCAGTTGCAGCGCACAACCGCGCCCAAGAATTCGCTAAGCCGGGCAGATACGAATATGAAATTCAAGCTGAAATAGAACATACTTTTGGCTTAAATGGCTGCACTCCCGCTTACCCTTCAATTGTTGCATCCGGTTACAATTCCTGCGTCCTCCACTACATCGAAAACAACCGCCAAATGCAGGAAAACGATTTGTTGCTAATAGATGCTGGTTGTGCTTGCGGTTACTACAACGCCGATATTACTCGCACCTTTCCTGTTAGCGGCAAATTTACAACTGAACAACAGATAATTTATGACTTAGTTTTGCAAGCACAATTGCAGGCAATTAGTCAAGTATATCCGGGAAATCCTTACAGCAAAATTCACGAAACAGCAGTGCGCGTTTTGGTGGAAGGTTTAATGGATTTAAAACTTTTGGTGGGGGACATTGAAGAGATAATTAAAGAAGAGAAATACAAGCCATTTTATATGCACCGCACTGGTCATTGGCTGGGATTGGATGTGCACGATGTCGGCGTTTATCAGTACGGCGAAAATCCGCAAGTTTTGCAGGCAGGACAAGTGCTGACGGTGGAACCGGGGATTTATATTTCTCCTTATATTAAACCGGTTGAAGGACAGCCGGAGGTTCCTGAAAAATGGCGCGGTATTGGTGTGAGAATTGAAGATGATGTTTTGGTAACATTGGAAAGTCATGAAGTCTTGACGGCGGGAGTTCCTAAATAATTGTTGACTGTTGACTGTTGACTGTTGACTGTTTGAACAATACCGATGCAACCGGAAACGATTTATGTAGGGTGCGGATCTGTTCTATGGTTCAATGGAATTTGCTCCTTGACGGGTGGCGACGCACCTTAGTTACAACTTGATTGTGTGTACCGCATATAAATTGAATCTGCTGTAAGTTGGCAGTGCAGGCTTGAGCTTTGTTAGTATTAACTTGAAAAAGCTCAAGCCTTTACTGCTAAACCTAGAGCAATTATGTGTATTGATCCTACCAAGATCGATCGACCTCTGGAAACCTGCGAAGCATTGGTAGCAGAGCAAAAAGCAAAAATTCGGCAACTAGAAGAGGATTTGCAGCAGCAGAGAGAATTGTGCCAGAAATTAGAAGCACAACTCAAAGCAGTCGAGAATCCTGGCATTTCGGGCTCCGTAACTGAATCGGATATCACCGAGGACGATCGTATTCGGTTAATCACATCTCTGGAAAAAAGCCAGGAAATGTACCGAACTCTCATCAAACATTATCCGAATGGGTCGGTGTTTTTGTTCGATCGCGATTTGCGCTATACTCTGGTTGACGGCCAAGGTTTGGCAGTAGTTGGTTTGTCCAAAGAACAGTTGGAAGGCAAAACATTGTGGGAAGTATCCCCACCTGAAGATTGGCAACTTTTTGAGACTACATATCGCGCTGCTTTGGCAGGAAAAGAGAATACTTTTGAATATAAATACGGCGATCGCATTTATTCAACAACAATTGTTCCCGTCAAAAACGACCGGGAAGAAATTTTTGCAGGAATGGTCGTTACTCAAGATATTACCGAAAAAAAACAGGCAGAAATAGCGCTGGAAGAAATCAAAAATCAGCTACAAATTAAATATCAAAAGCGCACTGAGGACTTGAAAACAGCCAACGATCAATTGCAGGAAGAAGTTCTCTCTCGCTGGCGCGCCGAAAAAGCTCTGCGGAAAAGCCAGGAACAGCTAGAATTGTTTTTCTCTCAATCTTTAGATGGTTTTTTCTTTATGATGCTGGACGAACCCGTCCACTGGGACGATACAGTTGACAAAGAAAAAGTTTTGGATTACATATTTGCTAACGGGCGGGTAACGAAGGCAAATGATGCTTTGATAGCTCAATACGGAGGTACTAGGGAAGAGTTTATTGGCCGGACGCTTTACTCTTTCTTGTCGCACGACTTGACTGGTAGCAGAGAGATAATCAAGCAATTTTTTGATGCTGGCAGAATTCACATCGAAAATGAGAATCGCACGTTTGACGGAGTTCCAGTTTGGATAGAAGGCGACTATATTTGCATTTACGATTCCCACGGCAGAATCATCGGGTATTTTGGCGTACAGCGCGATATTAGCGATCGCAAAAAAGCAGAAGCAACCCTCAGAGATAGCGAAGAACGCTTTCGGGCAACCGTCGAACAAGCGGCAGTCGGTATTACCCACCCTGACGCAACAGGCCGCTATTTGCGAGTCAATCAAAAATTCTGCGATATAGTGGGATATACTGCGAGCGAA
The DNA here is from genome assembly GCF_036702475.1 of Microcoleus sp. D2_18a_B4. NCBI lineage: Bacteria > Bacillati > Cyanobacteriota > Cyanophyceae > Oscillatoriales > Microcoleaceae > Microcoleus > Microcoleus sp. D2_18a_B4. Next base: position 40,853 of record NZ_JAUBTL010000038.1, on the reverse strand, counting down.
CTGCTGTCGCGAACTTGGATGGACGTTACTTACCCAGAAGATATAGATGCAGATTTAGAACAAAACAAGCAATTATTTGCCGGCCAAATTGACAGTTTTAAAATGGAAAAACGCTTACTGCACAAAGACGGCACTGTAGTTTGGGTAAATATTACAGTATCGCTCATCCAAGAACCGCTGAGCGGGGCAGTTTACAATCTAGTAGTGACAGAAGATATTAGCGATCGCAAAAAAACCGAAGCAGCGCTGAAAGAAAGCGAAGAAAGGTTCCGAGAGCTAGCAGAAAACATTGAAAGCGTGTTTTGGATGGTAAACGTTCAACCCCAGGAAATTATTTATATCAGTCCGGCTTACGAAAAGATTTGGGGCCGAAGCTGCGCTGATTTGTATGCTAACAGGCGCTTTTTTGCAGATTCCCTCCATCCAGAAGATCGCGAGCGCGTTATTGCTAATTTAACTAGACAAATTGAGTCTGAAGACGAGATAGAATATCGAATTGTCAGGCTGGACGGCAAAATACGCTGGATTCGCGATCGGGCTTTTCCCATTAGAAATCAATCTGGTAAAGTTTACCGCATCGTGGGCATTGCGGTAGATATTACCGCAGGCAAACAGGCAGAAAAAACCATCCGCGAAAGTGAAGAACGCTTCCGCCAGTTAGCAGAAAATATCCAAGATTCCTTCTGGCTAATGTCTGCGGACTTCACCGATTTATTGTATCTGAGTCCAACTTACGAACAAATCTGGGGGCGCAGTCGCGAAGAATTGTATGCTGATCCATTAAAAATGATGGAGTGGGTGCATCCAGAAGATAAACTCCTGTTGGAAGAGGCAATGGGGCGAGTTTTGCAGGGCGAGTCCACCAATACCGAATATCGGATTTTTCTGCCAGACGGCACAATTCGCTGGGTGTGCGATCGAGCTTTTCCCATTTACGACGAATCGGGCAAAATTTACCGCATCGCGGGTATTGCCGAAGATATCAGCGATCGCAAATGTACCGAGGCCCGCATCCAAGCAGCACTCCGCGAAAAAGAAGTATTGCTCAAAGAAATTCACCACAGAGTCAAAAATAATATGCAGGTAATTTCCAGCTTGCTGCAACTTCAAGCTCAATATATTGAAGACGAACCGACGCTAGCTTTATTTGAAGAAAGCCAGACCCGTATCCATTCAATGGCTCTGATTCACGAGCAACTTTATCAATCCGAACATCTCGATCGCATCGCCCTTCCCCCCTACGTCGAAAACTTGGTTGCTAATTTGTATCAATCTTTTGGTTGCGGCAACACTGCCATCCAATTCAATCTCAACCTTGACCCAATTTATTTAAACATAGAAACAGCCATTCCTTGCGGTTTAATTATAAACGAAGTAGTTTCTAATTCCCTAAAATATGCTTTTAGCAAAAGTGCGAAAGGTGAAATTAACATAGAATTTAAGGAATTAAGTTTTCAGGAACTCCAATTAATTATTCAAGATAATGGTAGCGGATTCCCGGCGGGTTTCGACGTAGAAAATCCTGAAACATTAGGATTGCGATTAGTGAGAATGTTGTCTTGCCAATTAGATGCGAGTATTGCCATTGACAGTCAGTGTGGAACCTGCTACACTTTAATTTTTAAAGAGTTAAATTATCGGCGACGCATTTAAGGAAAAATGAACCCTATAAAAATTTTGGTTGTCGAAGACGAAGTTATTGTAGCGCAAGACATAGCAGGCCGATTAAAAAAACTGGGATATGCAGTAACCGCTACAGTTTCTTCAGGAGAAGAAGCAATTCAAAAAGCTCTAGAAACCCCGCCCGATTTAGTGTTGATGGACATCGTGCTTAAAGGTGAGATAGACGGGGTAACAGCAGCCGAAAAAATCAGAACTAATATGAATGTACCGACAGTATTTTTAACAGCTTATGCCGACGATAAAACGCTGCAAAGAGCGAAACTTACAGATCCATTCGGTTACATTATAAAACCATTTCAACAAAATGATTTACGGGTGGCGATCGAGATTGCCCTGCACAGACACGAAATCGAAACCAAGATGCGAGAATCTCTCAAAGCCGCGGAAGCAGCCACAGAGTCGGTGGAAGAAAAATCGCACCGCCAAAACCAGTATATTTCAATGGCCGCTCACGAATTGCGGAACCCGCTCAACGCGATTTTAATCTCTGCGGAACTTCTAGAGCTCGATCGAACTCGCAGCCGTGACGAATCCCAAGTTAGAACCCTGCGCCTGGTGCACTCAGCTACCCAAAAGATGAACCAGCTAATCGATGATATGCTGTTTATGGGGAGAGCAGAAGCAGGTCAACTCAAATGCAATCCATTACCGATAAATTTAGTCGAATTTTGTCAAGACTTGCTCGATCAATTGCAGTTAGGAAATGAAGCCAAGCACAAACTAACATTAATCCCATCAGATGTTACCAGTGCAATATTAGATCAACAATTGCTGCACGGCATTATTTCTAACTTAATCGTCAACGCCATGAAATATTCTCCAAACGGCGGGCAAGTCACCTTGGAATTGGAATACCGTCAAGCAGGCGAGGGAGACAAAGAAGCTATTTTCTGCTTATCTCCTCAGTGTTTGTTTGGCAATTCCCTATTTACAAATATTAACTCTCCCTTACTAATTATGCGTATCCGAGACGAAGGTATCGGCATCCCAGAAACCGAAGTAGGGAAAATATTTGAAATGTTCTACCGCTGCAAGAATACGGGAAAGATTAAAGGTAACGGTTTGGGATTAACCATTGTTAAAAAAGCTGTCGAATTGCAAGGAGGCGCGATCGCCTGCGAAAGCAAAATGGGCGTGGGTACAACCTTCACAGTCGCGCTTCCTTACGTAGCACTTTCCTGTTCGACTCAACGGCAAAAAACTTAAATGCCCCTACAAAAACTAATCAAAGTGTTGCAAAATCCAGTCCACCGCCACCGCTAAATTTGCTGCAATAAAATCCGGTTTAGTATGGTGCTGATACTCCCCACTCAACACGCTTTCCCCGTAACCAGTCTGCACCAAAATGCCAGTACAGCCGGCATTGTGAGCCATATCAACATCAGTCGCTTTATCCCCCACCATAAAACTATTTCGCAAATCCAAATCGTATTCCCAAGCCGCCGCTACTAACATCCCTGTATTTGGTTTTCGCCAAGTCGAATACCGCGTAAATTCGGGGTTTGTTCCGCCTTCGGCTGCGCTTAAATAAGGACAGTAATAAAGAGCATCTAACTTGGCTCCTGCTTCATTTTCTAATAAGTGACACAGGCGTTTGTGCAAAGCTTCTACGTGGCTAACCGGATTATAACCCCTGGCTGGACCGGATTGATTGGAAACCAAACAGCAAAATATTTGTTGGTCATTTAAGCGGCGTACAGCTTGGGCTATTCCGGGGATTAAATTCAAATCTTCTACTTTGTGGATGTAGCCGACTTCGATATTGAGAACGCCATCTCTGTCAAGAAATACTGCTCGTTTCATTGTTGTATTGTTTTTGATATAATATAAAACTCGGTGGCATCGGAATTGATATTACTTAAACTTTTCCTCCGCTAGTCCTCCCGCCTACCCGCTAGTCCGCCAGGGAATGAATTCCCTGTCTAATAGCTAAAGTCCTCTAAAAGAGGACTGAATCATTCATTAGTCCTCTTTTAGAGGACTTTCGCTTTGAGGCAGGGGTTTCAACCCCTGTCGGACTATCGGTGTAACGTTAAGTTGACTCCAATGGACACTGCCGTGTCCTCATCATGATTCTAAAATAGATTGTTTGCCTAGCCATTCGCGGAAACTATCATGATACAAACTATAGCAAATTTCTCCTCCAATTTCTTGTTTATTTAAGAACTCGATCCAATTGTCTAACACTTTTTCAACATCGTATTCATCCTGATCAATTATATTGGATATCGCACTTACAGACAAACCTGTTGGGGATTTTACCAAAACATTCAGCACAGACAAGTCAACTGCCGATAAGCCATCACCTCTCATCCGCAGCCAGTGGTTTTGATAATACGCTGCTAAACCGGGAGGAATTTCAGAGAGAAGTGAGGACTCTCCCAGATTAGCATCGGGGTGTGGATTCTCGCCGATCGCCCTTAACATCTGACTCAGATACATAAAATTGTTTTCGCTGACAGTTGCGAGTTGTTGGCAGAATTCGGGTTGAGTTAAATCCGGTGCGGTTGATAGGTATTGCTGAATGTAGTTCAGGGCATCCTCCCGATTTTGGGCGGGATAATCTCTTAAATCGAGAGTTTGAGAGGGCGTTTCAATTAACAAACCGGATTTCTCTCTCAAAAACGGGCGGCGGGCGAGGATAAAATAAGTACGATCGCCCAAATATCTCGGCAGATAAAACAGATTTGTGCTGGGAGGCTGACTCGTGCGGGCGATCGCGTCTACAGAATCAATGACTATTATCAACTTTTGGCGATCGGCTAATTTATCGCTAATTTCAATACTCCGGACAGTTTTTGGAACGATACTACAAGCTTTACAGGGCAAGGATCATAAAAAAGTCGAATTAAATGTAAGTCAGGGGTAAAGCTGACATTGATTTAATTATCCACAGTGGCTCAAAGTCTTAGAGCCTAAGCCATTCAGCCCTATAAAAACTGTCCGGACTATTGTAATTTGCTGAAGCAACAAAGACAGAAACCAACTCCCATCATCGGATTCGAGATTTTGAAGTTGAGATTTGAGATTGAGGATTTCCGATGTTTCCCCATTGGCGGCAAGGTATTTGTCAATCAGTTGAGTGCAGACAGAAGCGAGAAAATCTTCAGCTCGATTTTTGCCCTCAACAGCAGCGTTGTAATAGATACTGCGAGGATGGGCGGTGACATATTGGGCGAGGATGGAACTTTTGCCGCAGCCGGGAGTGCCGACAATTGTGAAATAACCGCGGCTGTGGGAGTCCAAAAAGTCGGATATCGCAGAAAAAACAAACTTGCGCCCTGCAAAATTCTCGGTTTTTTCTCGCAGGAGTTGCTGAAATTCTATTGGGTAAGCAGCGGTAGAGATGGGAGTTGGCAGAGGTGAGGAATTCATGTTAGTTCCTCCATGCCTTCTAACCGCAGGAAATAGACGCGGCCCGATCGATCGCCTGCTACAATTGTGACTCCATCGGGGGCGATCGCGCAAGAGGCGATCGAGCTTTCACCCGTGAAACTGGCAATCACATTTCCACTCAACAACTCCCAGACTTTGAGGGTATTGTCATCTGAACCAGAAATCGCCCGCTTGCCATCCGCAGTGACGGCGACTGCTTTTACCGACTTGCTGTGACCTTTGAGAGTGAACTACCTACACGCCCGCTGACGCTACAGTGTAGGCTTCCCAATTCATCAGGGATTGCCTCGACTATCAGAGATTTTTTACCTCCTGATAGTTTTGGTCTTACATCCCCTCCAAGGGCAGTAGCGCTAGTTCCTAACGCCAATAATCGCAAACCTTCATTTCTGATATTTATTGCCGCATTAATATCGCGGTCATGTTGTTTTAAGCAGTGGGGACAATCTACAAACCTGACACCCAAAGAATCACATCCTTTTTGTAATGCGGGTATCGGCAACAAAGTTTCACTACATAATTGAGAAGAAGGAAAAAAACGTCCTATTTCTTGATATGTATGTCCGAATTGCTCGGCTTTATATTTAAGCATTGTCAGGAACATTCCCCAACCTTGGTCACTAATAACTTTAGCAAGCTTGTGATTCTTGACCAGGTTTTTTACTGCTAAATCTTCTACACAAATCACTTGGTTTTCGTAGGCTATCTTGCGAGATAGCTTATGTAGAAAATCCTGTCTCACTCTAGCAATCTTACTAGATACGTTGGCCACTAAACCTTTAGCTTTTTGACGCTTTTTTGAAGCTTTATTTTTCTTTCTTGCTAATTTCTGTTGCTTGCGTTTTCGGTTTTTTTCTAGTTTTGCTAACTGTTTTTTAGGCAAGTCATATTTTGACCCATCTGAAGTTATGGCAAAGTTTTTTAAGCCAAGATCAATACCAATTGCTTCTACGATCGCAGTTACAGGTCTATCTTCTTGGTTGAAAAGAATGGAGGCATAGTATTTGCCCTCGGTATTTTTAGACACCGAAACAGTCGTGAATTTTACGAATGGTAGGTCTCTATGAAATACGGCTTTGACGATACCCAAACTGCCAGGAAATTTAATAGTAGAATTCTCTACCATCAATTTCACATTTTGAGGATATTGAATTGATTGCTTACCATACTTGGATTTGAAAGTTGGATATTTTGCCCGGAATTCAAAGAAATTGACGAAGGCCCTAGACAAATTAAATGTTACCCGTTGTAGAACTTGGCTATAAGCCAGCCCTAACCACTCGTATTCTTTTTTCAATCCAGGTAGAAGTTTGTCCATTGCAGCCTTAGATAGACCTTTCCCTGTTTCTTTATAGGTAGTAGTTGTGGCATTAAGCATATAATTCCACAACCATCTAGTATTACCAAAACATTGAGCTAGATAGGATTCTTGCTCCGCCGTGGGATAGATTCTAACTTTGATTGCTCTGTACATGGCTTCGAGCTTACCGTGTTTCTGTGTTTATGGTAGCTGACTTTAATCAAGGTTGTGTTAGGCTTTAACATAAATTAATGTGGATTCGCGATCGCGATCGTCCGAAAGCTGTCCAGATAAATAAGTTGCTCGGAAGTTTTTTATGTCGCCAACTTGTCCGCAAATTTTCCCATTTTATGTCATTGCCTGTTCTAAATAGTCAGCAATCCGTTGATTTATTTCCTTAAAAATCTTTCGCTTTGAATCCATCTTCTGTTTGGATTTCAGAAAATCAAGAAAACTACCATGATAAATACTGTAGCAGATTTGTCCGTCTACATTCTGCTTTCTCAAATACTCAACAAATTCATCTTCTAAAACCTGTTTCACATCGCATTCATCCACCTCGGCAATTCCAGCAATCATCTCGCAGGTGATCGGAGTACCAAACTCTAGTAAAATATACAAGATAATCTCCATCAATTGCCCTGGCTTAGCTTCCATTCCCATCCGCACCCAGTGGTTTTGATAATACTCTTGCAGCCCGTCTGGCAATTGCTTTAAACTTAAGTCATTGTAATCGCCCTTAGCAATTGCTGGCAAAACATAGCGCAAATACATAAAATTATTTTCGCTTTTGTCTGCCATTTGCTCGACAAAAGTTGTATCGGGAATGCTGCGGGTTTGAATCCAGTTTCTCAGTCCATTGTTATCGTCAGAATCGGTATTAAGAGCAAAGCGAATATATTCTTTGATATCGCCTTCTCTTAAATATAAGTCTTTTACAGGAACTCCAGGAGATACAGACAACCGCTTATGGCTGAGGTTATAGGGTCGCCTCGTTAGCAAGAAATAAACCCGATTTGGCAGAGTTGTGGGTAAGTGTAAAAGATTTTGTCCTGCTTCTTGTTCAACTTCATCGAGTGCATCAATCGCAATTACCAAACGTTCGCCAGTAGTGAGTTTGTCCACCACGTTTACCAGTAAAGTTGGTAAATCTGCATCTGCTAAATTTTGCAATTGATAGCGGTCAATTAATTGCTGACGAATGCTCTTCAAAAACAATTCTGGTCTGTTACGACCTTCGACAAGAATATTAAAGTAGCAGGGAGATTGATGTTCAGAGACGTACTTGGCAACGATCGAAGTTTTGCCCATTCCCGCATCGCCGATGATTGTAAAATAACCGCAAGGATTTTCATTGATAAATTGCTGAAAAGCATCAAAAACAAATTGGCGGCCGCAAAAGGATTGATTTTTTTCTGCTATAAGTGATTCAAACTCTGGCGGCAGCGAATTTTTGGCATACCAATCTTTGGGGTCAACAATATCTGTTGGTTCTATTCCTAAAACTTCCGCTATTTTGGTAACTTGCCATCTGTTTACGCCATTAATATTTTGTTTTGTGCCGAGTAATCTTTTAATTGTGTCAGGGGAAACATGAGCTTGAATCGCTAGTTTTTCTATGGTAAAATCAGCTTTTTGGTATGATTCTCTGAGCTTTATTTTTCCAGTTTGACTGGATTGAACTTTATCGGATTGGTGCATAGGATTTTTTTAGGTATGGTTGTTAGCTTTTTTAAGTTTAATCAAATACTTTAGTTTTGCTTTAAGGTGATCTTAGATACTCCTTTATTCTCTGGTTTATTGTTTGAAAGATAGGTCGGTTTGATTCCATTGTATTTTGAGATTGTATAAATTCAATGAAATTACTATGGTAGATAGTATAATAGTTTTTACCGAATTTTGTTTCTTGTCTCAAATACTTAAGCCAATCACGCAAAACATCTTCAATATCACATTTCTCTTCACCAGCAATTACATCGAGTTGATCAATAGGAATCTGACAGCCATTCTTATAAACTAATATATATAACAGAACTTGCCTTCTTAATTTATGTTCATGTTCCTGTATTTCCATACCCTCCCAATGGGTTTGATAATACCTACTCAGTGCAGGCGTTAACTTATTGAAAATTGGCTCCTGATAAAAATCATCCAGAATATCTTGTATTAAATAGTTGAGACATCTAAAGTTGTTTTCACTTTTTTTAGCTATCCTTTCAATAATTGTTTCTCTGCTGATATTGTGATTCTTCATCCAATGATTGATTTTGCTATTCAATTGATTCTGTTGAGCATTAGGATATGACAGGTAATCAGTCATATCTTTATAGTGAAGTTCAATATGACGTTGATCAGTCAAATTAAATTGATATACTGGAGTACCTAAGTCGGTATTTAAATAATCTTTATTAAGATTATAATAATCTGTCTTAAGATTAGAAGGTTGTCTTGTTAGGAAAAAATAAACTCCATCAGGTAAAGTTTTAGGTAAATATAAAATATTTCTTCCCCCTACTTTGCCTTGGTCAACTTCATCAAGATCGTCAACAACAATGACTAATCGTCCACTAAATTTCGTGTTGTTTGTAATTTTAGACAACAAGGCAGGTAGATTATCTTCTTCTGAGTTATCCAAATCATAACGGTCAATAAGTTGTCGGCGAATACAGTTTAAAAATTGCTCTGGTTTATTTTGATAATCCCTGGTAAAAAAGTAAGAAATTACCTCTGGATGATCATAAACATACTTGGCAACAAGAGAGGTTTTGCCCATTCCTGCATACCCGACTAAGACAAAGTAACCTTTTTCATTGGTGCTGATAAATTGCTCAAAAGCTTCAAAAACAAATCGGCGGCCACAAAAAGTCTTATTGTTGTTTTTTATTAACGATATAAATTCTTCTGGATAGGGAGATGAGTTAGAAGCTTGAGGAGTAACTACTGGTTGGGATATTTGACTATAGTTCTCTCTTAAGTTTTTATACAAAAGCCTCAACTTACCTGCGCCTTTTTGTTTACCAAGTTCAGGAAAGGTTCTTTCAAATCCCTTGTAAACCTCTCCCATCCGTTGTTTGACAGTAGGTACTGATATATTGAATTTATCTGCAATGTTTTTCTGACTTGTGTGTGCATCTGTAGAAGAGCATAATGTTTCTAATAATGTTTCCATTTGTTCCTTAGATAACCCATGTCTCCCAGATTCACCTTCAATAAATTCCTTCCAATCCATATAAGTTAACCCAAATTTTAATTTTTAATTGTAAATTAACTAAACAAATCTGTCAATCAAATTATCAAATTCAAACCTTATACCAAATCTGGGAATGCTTTTTCTACTTTGATTAGACCTTGACTATACTTTGATTAAACAGACCTCTCATATACCTAATTATATACCTGTGATAAACCGCAGTAAATGAAATTGATGTCATGATTTTGTCAGGACACAAAACAATTATTGATAAACCAAAGAGGTCTGTTAAATGAAATCTAACTTATCCAGCAAATCGCACCCCGATCAAGATTATAGCGACATTGCAGAAGAAATACTGGAAGAATGGCTGCGACAAGCTCGCCAAAGCTACAATGTCGCCCTTACCGTCATCGGTACATCGGCAATTCTTGCTTTCGTAGGTGTGGGACTTGTTTATGTTAATCAAGTTCGGGAAGGTGCTATCACTACTGCAGCGGGAGGAGTAACAACTGTTGCCGCCACTCGGTTTGCAAACCAAAAGAAGAAGGAATTACAGGAGATGATGGAGCTTGTTGAAAAACGAAGAGCGAAAGAGGAATTACGGAAAAAGATTCCTCGTCCCCAGGCTCCGCCTCCTGTGAAGCCCCGATAAGCGAGGCAGAGCCTCTAGATATGGGTTCCCAGACAGAGCCTGGGAACCAGCTAAAAAGTCCTTACTACGAACTTTTGTTCTTAGCCGCCCCAAACCTTCTTTAAAACCTCTTGAGGAGAGATGTCTGCCATTTTGCCAGTAGGAGATTTAATGCCCAAAAATCGATCGCTCTTTGGCAACAATTTCGCCGGTTCAGTCGGGCCGAACAAAGCTATTGTATAAGTTTGAACCGCCACAGCTAAGTGCATCGGCGCACTGTCAGTACATATCATCAAATTAGCAGCAGCAATTGTCGCCGCCAACTTGCCGACATCATCCGGCGAGATAACTTTTACATTCGGACATAACTCGACTAACTTTGTCACGAAGTCTGCATCTTCTGGGCCTTTCACAACAACAACAGGCAAATTCGGCTGCCGCTGCTGACAGTCTGCGATGATTTGCTTCCACTTGTCTGTAGGGTAAATTTTGTCAATACCTTTAGACACAGCTAATTGACTGGAACCGCCGTGAATCAAAATGTAGCCGCTTTCTTTTACGCCCAACCGGTGCTGTTCGGCTTCCGCCCACTGAATATCCTGTTTTGGTACATTAATTGCGATCGCCGGACAAGGATTTGTAATATTAAATCCTTGCAGCAAATCGTGGTACATTGAAGCGGCGTACTGTTCAGTTTTCAGCGGTACAGCAGCAGTGAGAAATCGAGCGCCGTTGGTTCCCGAATAGCCAACTCTCTGCGGAATGCCGGTCAGCCACAGTAGCAGCCCTACAGTCCACCGCTGGCCTAGGGAAATTACTGCTTCGTATTCGCGATCGCGAATTACACCCAGTAAATTGCCCAAATCTGCCATAGCGTTGCGGTCTTTGAAATTGTACGTCAAGACTTCTTTGACGGATTTGCAGACTCGGTAAGCACCCTTTGCCCTCGGTTCCACGATGACATCAATTTGCGCGTCGGGATAAGACTGCTTGAGGTCATCAAGAGTGGGGAAAAATAAAATTTGGTCGCCAATCCCGCCAGGGACAAGTGCTAGTATTCGCATCATAAACGATCGGGCTATTATTGATCGAGGTAGCTCTCAGAGATCGGCTCTCAACTATCAGCTTATAGTATTTCTAGACCTTAAAAGCTACTGGCTGACAGCTAAACAACAGACTCAAAAGTACAGGACGCTCTTATTATATATATCTAGTTGGGTTAAAAACGGTTAGTAAATGCACTTATTAATTCCTGCAGCGGGTTCGGGGCGACGGATGGGGAGTCAGCGGAACAAACTGCTGCTGACTTTGCTCTCTAAACCTTTGCTGAGTTGGACTTTGGCTGCGGCTGAAGCTTCGCAGCACATTAGCTGGATTGGCATCATGGGCCAGCCAGACGATTTTTCTGATTTTAAAGCAATTCTGACCGATTTATCTTTGGTTAAGCCCGTGGAACTGATTCAAGGAGGCGCCACCAGGCAAGAGTCAGTTTACAACGGTTTGCAGGCTTTGCCGCCCAATGCCGAGCGAGTGTTGATTCACGACGGCGCGAGGTGTTTGGCAACTGCTGAATTGTTCGATCGATCTGCAGAGGCCCTCTTGACCTGTCCCGGCTTGATTGTCGCCGTCCCGGTCAAGGATACGATTAAGGTCGTAGATGAGCGTCGGATCGTGCGAGACACCCCTGACAGAAGCAATTTGTGGGCAGCCCAGACTCCCCAAGGATTTGAAGTGAAATTGTTAAAGCAGTGTCACCAAGAAGGGCGAGAGAAAAATTGGGAAGTTACCGACGATGCAGCTTTGTTTGAAAAATGCGGTTTACCAGTGCAAATTGTGGAGGGGGAAGAGACGAACTTGAAAGTCACAACCCCCGTTGATTTAGCACTGGCTGAATTTATTTTACGGCAAAGATACGGGAAATAGTTTTGAATTGTGTAAGGCGCAATTGGGAATTGGCAAGGGGAATTGGTAAGCTAACTAAGTCCTCATAAAAACTCCGAATACCCAGATACCCGACTTTTAAAAGAAGTTGGGTATCTAATAACCCTCGCCTTTTAGATTTAATTAAATTGACCTACTTAGTAAGGGCTGGCTGTTGGTCGGACAATAATTTCGCTAACATCAACATCGTCAGGTTGTTCGATCGCAAATACAATCGACCGCGCGATCGCAGCAGCAGGAATAGATATTTTGCGAAATTCTTGCATTCCCGATTTTGCAGCTTCATCAGTGATGCTCTCGGCTAACTCAGACTCCGTTACTCCAGGAGAAATCACCGTCACCCGAATGTCGCCCCCAACTTCTTGTCTCAAGCCTTCTGAGATTGCTCCAACGGCAAATTTAGTAGCACAGTAAACAGCAGCAGTAGGAGAAACCGCGTGTCCGCCGATCGAGGAAAGATTGATAATCTGACCAGACTTTTGGGCTTTCATCACAGGAAGTGCCGCCGCGATGCCGTACAAAACACCTTTGATATTGACATCAATCATGCGATCCCATTCCTCAACTTTCAGTTGTTCGAGTGCGGATAGGGGCATAATGCCAGCATTGTTAATCAGGACATCTACGCGATCGAACTTGCTTTGGGCGAATTGAACGAGATCCTCCATTTGACTGCGTTGCGTCACATCTAGAGCCTGGTATTCGACTGTTCCACCCTCCGCACGAATGTCTTTGGCGATCGCTTCTAGGCGATCGGTGCGACGTGCGCCTAAAACAACTTTTGCGCCTTTTTTGGACAGCAACTTAGCGGTGGCTTCACCGATTCCGCTACTGGCTCCAGTGATCACAACAACTTTATTTTCTACGTTCAACATGGTTATTTTTCCTTTTCTTAAGGTTGACTTGAATTAAAGAAACTGACCGCCAGAGACTTCGATTCTCTGTGCATTCACCCATCTGTTCTCTTCCGATAGCAAAGCCGCGATCGCACCGCCGATATCATCAGGAAGACCGACGCGACCCAAGGCAGTTTGCGAAGCGATAAAGCTGTTAATCTCAGGATTGTCACGCACCGCACCGCCATTGAAATCCGTTTCAATTGCGCCTGGGGCTATCACATTCACAGCAATCTGTCTGTGTCCCAGTTCTTTCGCCATGTATCGGGTCAAAACTTCGATCGCTCCCTTCATGCTTGCATAAGCTGCATAGCCCGGTAGAGCAAAACGGGCAAGCCCAGAGGAAATATTGACTATCCGTCCTCCATCATTTATCAAAGGCAGAAGTTTCTGCGTGAGGAAAAAAACGCCCTTTACATGAATATTCATCAATCGATCGAAATCATCTTCGGTGGTATCAGCAAAAGACGCATGAACACCAACACCAGCATTATTCACGAGGTAATCAAAATTCTCTGTCTGCCATTTATCTTGAAGTGACTGCTTGACTTGTTCCACAAAACCGTCAAAGGTTTTAGTGTTTGAAGTATCCAGTTGCAGTGCAACGGCTTGAGCTCCGATTTCGGCGATCGCAGATACGACATTTTGGGCATCCTCCTCGCTGTTGTGATATGTCACGATGACATCGACTCCTTTTCTGGCAAGAGTCAAAGCCGTATTTTTTCCAAGTCCTCGGCTCGCCCCTGTTACCAATGCGATTTTTGTCTTGTCTTTGGTCATTGCCTTATCCTTTTACTGTTTGATTCAGATGTGTTCATCCTATGAGTAAAAGCAAGGGTTTTGAATACACAGACCTCGCAATTTATTGCCTAATCCTCCAAAGCCCTCTTTTAGGAATGGCTCAAGATGCTCTATGATGAGCAAAAGGAAATGGTTAAATCAATCAAAATACTAGCATGGCGATTGAAATGCTCAACCAAGTAATAAACCAAGATGCGATCGGCAATCAGTGTCAAGAACTGGCGGCATTGCTAACTCGGCACACCGACAGCAAAGGGAACGGTTTTCATAAAACAGAGATAGACAAACTGGAATTTATACGAGAATCTTTTGTTCCCTCCGCACTGCACTGTGTCTATCAACCTGTTCTCGGCATCGTCATTCAGGGCAAAAAAGAAGCGTTGCTGGGTGAGGAAACCTATCGTTATGGCCAGGCTCAATATCTTGTGGTTTCGGTTGATTTGCCGATTAGCGGATTTGTTGTAGAGGCTACCCCAGACAAGCCGTATTTAGGATTAAAGCTGAATCTAGATCCGCGCCAACTCTGTGACATTATTACTGCTCAAACCAAGCCAAGTGCGAATAAGAAAGAAAACTCTGTTAGAGGTTTGTTCGTCAGCACCGCCGATGCACCGTTGCTCGATTGCGCCCTCAGACTGACAAGACTTTTGGATACGCCACAGGATATCCCTATCCTGGCACCGATGATTATCCGCGAAATCTATTACCGCCTTTTAATAGGCGAACAAGGCGAAGCAGTCCGCCAGATTGCGACATCTGGCAGCAATATGCAGCGCATCGCTTCGGCGATAAAACTCATCAAAGCTGATTTTACAAAGCCGATGCGGGTTGAGTATCTCGCAGGACAAGTCCATATGTCTCCTTCATCTTTCCATCACCATTTTAAAGAAGTGACATCGATGAGTCCACTTCAATATCAAAAGCAATTAAGATTATTAGAAGCACGTCGCCTGATGCTTGCCGAAAACTCCGATGCGGCAAATGCTGCTTATCAGGTGGGTTATGAAAGCCCCTCACAGTTCAGCCGCGAATATTCTCGTATGTTTGGTGCGCCGCCGATTAAAGACATTGAGCGTTTGCGTACTGCTTGAGCGTAACTGTTTCGACTATATTGGTTTGGTTGTTCCGTTAAGACAAGTGGAGGATGAAAGAAATGCAATATAGCGGTAAATGGCGGATCACAGAGATGGGAATGTGGGATAGTGATTACTTGGACATGGAAGTTGAAGCCTATATCGAGATTGATGAAACAGGTTCAGGAGAATTTCAATTCGGTTTAGTATCAGGTGAAATTGACGGCGAAGTCGTAAAAGATGGAAAGGATCAGCGATTTGAGTTTACATGGGACGGTAATGACGAGAACGATGCTGCATCTGGTAGCGGTTGGCTCAAATTAAAGGATAAAAACTCGGTAGATGGTCGAATCAAATTCCACCAAGGCGACAGTTCTAGTCTTGTTGCAAAGCGCATGAAATAGGCAATCAGCGATCGTACTATTTTATGCCATTTTTTTTACCGCAGATGAACTCAGATAAAATCCCATCTGTGTTCATCTGCTGATATCTGCGGTCACAAAATCCCAATCTGACCAATAACCAATAACAACTGGCTTAAGTTTATCATGAAGGATTAATCGGAAACTCACCCTCACTATCAACGTCTGCGGCACTTTTAACTAAATCCAAAAACGCAAACACGGCCGGAATCAACAACCCATCCCTCAAAACAGCCACCCCAATTACCCTTTCAAAATCCGCCGGTAAACTGCAAACTTTCACCGAAGATGGTATCGGTTCCGCAGCCAAACGCGGCAGAATTGCTGCACCCAAACCTTGCATCACCATACTGACAATAGTTGAATCTTCGCTGAGTTCGTAAGCGATATTTAAGGGAAACCCCGAAGTTGTCAAATATTTTCGCAGCGGTACAGAACAAGCAATTTCTGCCGGCTGCAAAATCAACGGATAAGCCGCTAATTCTTTCCAGGTAATCTTAGCACTTGACAATTTGGCAGTTGGTGGCAGCAACACAACATATTTATCCCGCAAAATTTCTCTAGTTTCAAATTCATCGGAGATGGGAAGAGAGACAAAACCGATGTCTGCTTTGCCCGATCGCAAAGCCTCTTCCACAGCTTGGGTATAATAAACTTCGGCAATGCTGACCGTAATTTTGGGAAAGCAACTGCGAAATTTAGCAATAATACCCGGTAGGATATGAGTTGCGACACTCCGAAAAGTAACTATCCGTACCTGGCCTCCCTGCAAACCTTTTTCCAAATCCGCTTCTTTGACCATCATTTCTAAGGCGCAGGCTATTTGACGCCCGTGACTCACTACCCTTTCCCCCACTGGCGTCAGTTGAGCACCGTGTCGCCCCCGGTGGAACAATTGCACTCCCAATTCTGTTTCTAAAGAGGCGATGGCGTGGCTGACGGCGGATTGGGACAGTTCCAATTGCAAAGCCGCCTCGCTAAAGTTTTCACAGTCTGCTACAGCTATCAAAGCTTGAATCTGAGAGAGTTTCATCCGCCGCGTATTGATTTCGTTCATAGCGTTTGTGCCAGTAGTACCCAAATTGTCACAAGGGCTTCGATATATCGATTTTATTCATACAACCTATGCAAGCAATGCTTTGATTGTCAATTGCCCTAGAGTTAAGGTTAATTTATCAGGTAACAGATAGACTTTTACAGGAATTGCACGACAAAAATATTGTGCTGTAATTGTGATGAAAATATTGCAGTTCAAAGCTGTTTTTTGTAATTGTATTGGTGCAATCTTTGTAGGAGTTATCACTTTAAGGTGTTGGCTATGTCTACTTACAACAGTCGGATAAACCCCCGAATAATGATGTTTTTTTTGATAGCCGATCGAGCTAAACCATCCGAAAAACATAAAGGGCTATCTCTCTTTTCAGCTATAAAAAAAATTGGGCAGTTTTTGCTCTACCTCATTTCTAGTGAGGACGAACTGAGAATTTGGCAGACGTGCGATCGCTATGGTAACACTTGGTGGCACGGTTGCGATCGGGCGACTGGTCGTTTTACCTGCGTGGCGACGGATGATGAAATGCGCGCTTGGATCGATCGGCGTTATTGCCAATAGTAGTGTGGGTTGCGTAGAAATGAAGTGAAATACAGTCCTCGATTAGCAATTACCCATTAGCAATTACCCATTAGCAATTACCAATTACCAAGTAGGAGATGCTATGCTTCAAATATCTTCCGAATGTGCAGCGCCAGATCGCATTATTCTGATGGAAAACGAGGTATACAGATTGCCTCAAACTCATCGAGAAATTCAAGTTTTGTCAGGAATTGCTTGGATCACGGTTGACCAACAGGACATCATCTTGCAAAGCCCTGAAAAAGCATCGCTTCCACCCAGCAAAAACTTTGCTGTCATATCCGCTCTCAACAATATGCCGCTGATTATGGCAGTCTGGCAAGACAAAAACCCAGTCAGAACCTAGAGATTGAGAAAAAATTTGGCAGGAACACCCCAAAAAGCTCTATCTTAATAGTTATCACTTAGCTATTGGAGGACTCGATCGGTGCACTGCCGCTCTTATCACTTCAGCTATCTCGCAGCTATAAGTATTGTGTTATCGCCCGCACTCACCTTGCTGGCAATTTCAGACGCCCGGGCTTATGCCCCAATTATAAATGCGAGGCGCGCCCAAGCGAGCGAGCTCGCTCAGGCAACTGACCCCAAAACGCAAGCAGACGAACTCTTTGAAACAGGAGTAAAACAGCACCGCGAGGGTTTGTTTCGAGAAGCAATTCAGAGTTTTGAGCAAGTTTTGGCAATTCGCAAGCAACTAGGCGACCAAGCGGGAATCGGAGAAACCCTCAACAATATGGGGGAAGTTTATGGCGAAATGGGTTTGAGGCCCAAAGCTTTGGAAGTTCTGCAGCAAGCTTTAGTCATTCACCGAGAAATCAGCGGAGGGCGTCGTACCGCGCGCACTCTCAATCTCATAGGTTTCGTCAACCGGATTGGGGACAATTTTTCCGAAGCGATGAAACTGCACCAAGAAGCTTTGGAACTTGCCAAAACTACCGACGACCAAATTGAAATTGGAGAATCCCTCCACAACATCGCGGCCGTGTACGCAGAACAGGTCAATTACGCCAAGGCGATCGAATTTTACCAGCAAGCGCGGACGATTCGCACGGCCGCCGGCGATCGGCGCGATTTAGGTCGTACCCTCAATAACATGGGCGGCGTCTACTACAACATCGGCGACTTTAATAGAGCGATGGAATTTTACCATCAAGCTTTAGCAATTCGCCGGGAAATCGGAGACAGGGCTGGCGTCGGCCGCCTCCTCAACAACATGGCACTTACCTCCCGCAAACTCGGCAAAGATACTCAAGCGCTGATCTATTTTCAGCAAGCAATACCGATGTTAGAATCTATCGGTGACAAGACAAGTATCGGACGCTTGCTCAACAATATGGGCGCAATTCATGAAAGTCTCGGTCAAAATGCTCAAGCTCTAGAATCCTACGAGGGAGCTTTAAAAATTGCCCGCGAGGGCGGCGACAAAGCCGGAGAAACTACAGCGATGGAGGGCATTAAGCGATTGTCTTCCGGTCAGCTTGTACCGCAATAAGAGTAGTTAGTAAGTCGGGTCGAAGGAAGTAAAACCAGATATTTAAGGAATTGAAAATGATAGATTTTTGAACAATAACTTGCTATGATTGCCTGGATGTAACATTAATCAGCCAGTGCCTCGCAACGATATTGACCGTATCAGAGAGAAAATTCGCCTCCGCCAGTACGATATGTCAGCCCACGCAATGGAAGAAATGGCTGAGGACTTGCTGACTATCCTGGATGTAGAAGAGGCGGTTCTGAGCGGTCAGATTATCCGGGTTGAAAAAGACGACCCCAGAGGTACAAAATATGTAGTAGTGGGGACTGCACTGGATCGACAAACACCTGTTGGAGTGGTTGGACGTTTCGCTAGTAACGGACGTTATCTAATCATCACGGTTTATGAAGTCACTCAACTTAATGGCTAATCGTATGTATAAATACAGATGTGAGTATTGCGAAGGAACCGTTCAACCCCGCACTGTCAAGCGCGAGGCATTCAAACATAAAAATGGATTTGTCATTCTTGAAGATGTGACCATCGGTGTTTGCGATAACTGCGGCAATCGATACTATTCAGCCGATATTCTTCATGCGGTTCATGCCGTTGCAACTGGAGCGAGATTGCCTGAAAGAACCGAACAAATTCCGGTTACTCATTTAGAATCAGCATAACCAGTGGAGCGCTTTAATTGCATTAAAACGCTGTGACGATAAAGGAGACTGTCCGGGGGTTAAGATTGGAAGCGATCGATCGACTTTGGCGACGATTTGGCATTTATCTGCAAGTCGTTGTATAATGGCTTGCCAAAAATATATAACTCAAAAAGAGGAAAAAGGCTTCAGGGGCGCTATAATTTGATTGATATCGCGATCGAAAGATAGAAACAATTTCTGTAGTAATTTGTCTGCCAGAGGGGCCGCACAACCATTAATCTAAGCTATGGATATCCGTACCGAAAAGCCAGAAGATGTAGAAGCTGTTCGCAACATTAATATTGCGGCATTCGGGCGAGAAAATGAGGCTAACTTAGTCGATAAATTGCGGGGAATTGCATCTACATTTTCCTTCGTTGCGGTAGAATCCGATCGCATTGTCGGACACATTTTCTTCAGTCCGGTTGTTGTCGCAGGAAAATGTTCTAGCAATTTGTCGATTCTGGGGTTGGCACCAGTCGCAGTTCTTCCGGAATATCAGCGCCAAGGTATAGGAACGCTGCTGATTCAGGAGGGTTTAAAAGAGTGCGGGCGATCGGGATTTCAGGCAGTAGTTGTGCTTGGTCATCCAGATTTTTATCCGCGTTTTGGGTTTATTCCTGCTAGTAGGAAGACCTTAAAATGTGAATATGATGTGCCCGATGAGGCTTTTATGGTGTTGGAGTTAGAAAGTGGAGCCTTGCAGGATTGCAGCGGAACGGTGAAGTATCGATCGGAGTTTAGTCTCTGCGAGTGATATTAATTCCGCCCTTCATCGGAATTATTCATCTCTCTCTGATCTCCCTCTGCGTTCTCTGCGTTCTCTGCGGTTAAATCATTCCGATGCAACCGGAACTGATCTGACGAACTGGCGGTTTTTATTGTGCAGTATCGTAAAAAATTATAAAAATAACATTTAGTAGTCACAGTGGAAAATGGTTGTGCTGTACTTGCCTTTGTGAACCATAAAACCTGTACAACTATTGCCCAGCAAAGTTATTTAAACGCCCGCTTTTCCCTTCTCCCCTTTTGCACCTTGCAAAGCAAAAATCGGAGTTTGAGCAGATTTCCCCTTCAGAGAAACAGCTCCCAAAGCCTCGCAAATGAAGTTTAGCTCGATCGACTCACACACCCTTTCAGCAATCAAAATTTGGTTTTCCGCCGCCTTGCTCATCAACCGAGCCGCCGTATTCACCGTATCGCCGAGGATATTAAACTCCCTGCGCCCTCGCGGTTCCCCAACCTCAGCAGCAAACACCGGCCCCAGGGATAGCCCAATTTGACAGCTTACTCCCACCTCTTCACCGCCGATAATTACTGGCGGCAAACCTGAAATGATATCTCGGATCGCAATCGCCGCACTAGCCGCGCGGCTGGCATCATCCCTGTGAGCGTCGGGCACGCCAAAATAAATCAGCATATCCGAACCATCTAAGTGCGCCGTTACTTTTTGCAACACGCCCCCTTTAGCTGAGACTACAGCATCGATCGACGCAAACACCCGAGAAAAACTCACTACCAGATTGACTTCTTCCTCCGGCGAAGCTTTCTCCACAGACTCCGGTAAACCTATCAAGTTGACAAACATCACCGTCGGTTCAGGAAAATCCGGCGGAATTTTCCGCCTGTCTGCATTTTCCACCAGCAGTCTCAGGATAGTTTTGGGAATATAACTAGCAAGGGGTTCCAGCCGATTCACAGCTTGCCCGATTTCGCTTACCAAACCCGCAACGCTGCGATCGAGCAATACCGAACTCGGCATCCGCCGCCGAGTCAAAGTGATATCATACTCTCCGAGTCGATCGTCCGTGAAATCGTCCGCCACCAAAAAATAACCCGGTTTGCCCGGTTCAAAACGAAATTCCTCTCCCAAAGACTCTCTAGCAATTTCAGTCACACACACCCGCCCCACAGTTCCAGAACCCTCAGCTTGCTTGGCTTGCTGAACTGAATGCCCCAGCAGTACGTGAGCCATCCGTAGCGGGGTACCGATGTCAGCACTAATATAGCGGCCGCAGTGGATGCCCACCCGCATCCTCAAAGACAAAACACCCCGCGCCGTTTCAATATTGGCAAATTGAGCCATCGCCCGCTGCATCCGCAAACCAGCCCGCACCGCCCTCGCTGTATCCTCTTGGTAAACTCCAGACGGAAACTGCACCAGCATCGCATCTCCGGTAAACTCCAGCAAATCCCCGCCCGATTTGCTGACAATTTCAATCATCGAGGCAAAATAGTCGTTAATCACGCCCAGCAGGCTTTCCGCTCCTTTGCGCCCCTGGGTCGCATTCGCTTCCAACAGCGACGTAAACCCTGCCAAATCGGTGAACAGCAAGGTGCCTGTTTGCCACTGGTAGCGCACCTCGCCGGGGTTGGGCGGAGATTCGGACACGGGCCGGGGCACGTAGTCGTGGAGGATGTAGCGCAGAGTTCGCAGGTGATCGAAAACCCCCATTAGCGTTGCGGGGGACGGATCTACCCACGCAGCAGCGTACAGTTGAGCCGAAAGGAGCGATCGCAGCCGCAGTTCGATCGCAGCCAAGGGAGGATTGTAGGTTAATCTATTAATAATTTCCACCTAAGTTTATTCTTAAAAAATAAGGTAAGTTCTATCGATCGAGAGGCAATACCAAGAGCTCGACCTATACCATTATGATAAGTTTCCAGTGACCCCATACCAGCCAAACCCTAAACCCCCGATAGAAACTTCCGAAAGTCACAGCTTGCTAGCTCCCGATTTGATCCGAGCTGCTCGATCGGCCTATGGTATGTATCTGAAAGTGCATTCCGAGCAGATGCAGCGTCCGGCCGGTGTAGTTGTCAGTCAAGGAAGCGATCGAGGCCAGCTAATTTTTGCTTCGCAGCCAGTTTTGTTGCCAGGTGAACGTTTTGTTACTTTTGACGAAATTGAATCTCAAATGTATTAATTAGTAATTGGTCATTGGGCATGGGGCATGGGGCATGGGGCATGGGGCATGGGGCATGGGGCATTGACAACTAATATTTATGTTGGCTCGAACGAGTGTCAAAAAATAGGTTTGTAGTGAGAACTTTAGTCCTCATAATTTTACTTTTGACTAAAGTCCCTACTACAAACCTTATTGGTAATTGACCGGACACAATCTAACAATTAATAAATAACCACAGACAACAGTCAACAGTGAACAGTGAACAGTCAACAGTGAACAGTCAACAGACAACTTAATGGAACTTATCTTTAATTCCCTTGTCACGGCGATCGTCTTTATTTTCGGAGCGGCTATTGGCAGCTTTCTAAATGTGGTAGTCTATCGGTTGCCTGCCGGTTTGTCGGTGATCCACCCTCCTTCTCGCTGTCCCAAATGTTTAAATCAACTCAGAAATTACGAAAATATACCCGTTTTCGGTTGGCTATGGCTGCGGGGACGCTGCAATCACTGCCACAGTCGGATTTCTGCCCGCTATCCACTGGTGGAAGCTGCTACGGGTTTGCTGTTTTTGTTAATCTTCTGGCGGTTTGGCGTAACAGTGCAAACTCTTGGTTTTTGGGCTTTGTTTAGCTGGCTGTTGGCTTTGTCTTTGATTGATTGCGATACAATGACTTTGCCTAATTCTTTAACTCGATCGGGTTTGGTGCTCGGATTGGTTTTCCAAATGGCGAAAGGTTGGTGGCCGACATTTAGTCTGATCGACTCGGTAAACTATCTGGTACTCGACGGGATCGCGGGAGCAGTTGTCGGGTTGTGGCTGTTTGACGCGATTGGACTCGCCGGGACAATCGGCCTGGGGCAGAATGCTATGGGCGCCGGAGATACCAAATTAGCCGCCTTGATGGGAGCTTGGCTGGGCTGGAAATACTTGCTGCTAGCGGGATTTATTGCCTGTGTCGCCGGGGCTTTTGTTGGTGGTGGGGCGATCGCTATCGGGTTGCTCGATCGGCGTCAACCCATGCCTTTCGGCCCGTTTCTGGCTCTAGGTACAGCAATTACTGCTCTGTGGGGCGAAGCGATCTTATCTAGTTACTGGCAGTTGTTTTTCCCGAATTTTAGTTTCTGATCGGCAGGTAGTCAGGCGCGATCGAACATAATATTGTCTCAAAAATTGGTAAAATTGTTCCGTGTCTTGGATTACACTTACAACTACTAGCTTTCGTTGGGAAGCGGAATTAATGCAGCAGCTCCTAGCTGCTCATGAAATCCCGGCCCGGATTGTAGACTTGGGCATAGCATCTTATTTCGGGGCTGGAAGTGCTACAGCCCTGCAAGTTCTTCCACAACACCAGCGAACAGCATGGCTCCTCATCAGTCCAGTTGAAGAGGACAATAGTCAGTAGTCAAGTCTGTTGTTTATTGTCTGTTGTTATGGGTTATTGGTTATTAGTTATTAGTTATTAGTTATTGGTAGCAGCTAACAACTCACAAATAACAACAGTCAACAGCCAACAGTCAACAGTCAACAGTCAACAGTCAACAGTCAACAGTCAACAGTCAACAGTCAACAGTCAACAGTCAACAGTTAACAAATACCAAGTTTTAATGTCTCTATTTGATTGGTTTGCAAATCGACGAAAATCAGTACCGAACTCCCAAGAACGGCCGGAACGAGAAATTGCGGACGGACTTTGGAAT
This sequence comes from Microcoleus sp. D2_18a_B4, assembly GCF_036702475.1. Classification (NCBI taxonomy): domain Bacteria; kingdom Bacillati; phylum Cyanobacteriota; class Cyanophyceae; order Oscillatoriales; family Microcoleaceae; genus Microcoleus; species Microcoleus sp. D2_18a_B4. The sequence goes on along the minus strand of NZ_JAUBTL010000038.1, from coordinate 17,105 downwards.
AAATGCGAAGCTTGCGATGCCCTGAGTTATACCAAAGACCTGCGAGCAAATCAAATGGTTTGCTTGGAATGCGGGCATCATATCAGAGTTTACAGTGACGATCGCATCGAGCAGTTGATCGATCCCAATACGTGGGTACCCATTAACGAAGGACTGCACGCCACCGATCCCCTGAAATTTCGCGATCGAAAAAAATATAGCGATCGACTCCGAGAATTTCAAGAAAAAACAGGCCACCTAGACGCCGTAGAAACAGGCATCGGCAAACTCGAAAATTTGCCAGTCGCCCTCGGAGTCATGGAATTTCAGTTCATCGGCGGCAGCATGGGCTCAGTAGTCGGAGAAAAGCTGACTCGCCTCATCGAACACGCCACGCGGGAACGCTTGTCAGTGATCATTGTCTGCGCTTCCGGCGGTGCAAGAATGCAAGAAGGAATGCTCAGCTTGATGCAAATGGCTAAAATTTCCGGGGCTCTAGAACGCCACCGGGAAGCGAGACTGCTTTACATCCCGATTTTGACCCACCCGACCACCGGTGGCGTCACCGCCAGTTTTGCCATGCTGGGAGACATTATAATTGCAGAGCCAAAAGCTACTGTAGCCTTTACGGGCGGCCGAGTAATCGAACAAACTCTGCGGGAAAAGCTGCCGGAAAATTATCAAACTTCCGAATACTCCTTCGCCCACGGTTTTGTAGACTTGATCGTACCCCGGACTCAATTAAAGAAAACTCTCGGTCAGCTCATCAGCCTCCACCAGCCCCAGCCTTTCTTGGCTGACTCGGAATTCCCCGCCCTCGAAGCCAGTGACAGTCACGCTTTGCCCCCGCAGACTCACGCTTTCAAACTTTCTCCCTAAGCTGCTGCGCCGGAGGATTGTCTGTTGGTGAGTGCGGGGCACAGAGGGAAATTTCTGAGGAATTGCGAAAAACCCGGCTTCTACCAAAAATATTTAGTTTGGTAACGAAACGTTCACGCAGACACCGGGTTTTGATCCCAGAGCGCGCAAGTCCTATTGGTAATAACGACCCAGCAGTGGGATGATATTGATCGGAAGTTGATTGGCCCTGAAGTTAGGCTGGGCAAAAATGCCTAGTCGCAGTTAGCGGTTAGTTAGCTTGCGATCGAACAAAATCTCAGAACAAACTAACAGAACAAGCTAACAGCGCTTTCTAAAATTGTCCGGCTTTCAGTTAATAGCCGTCAACTCAATTTTGACCTGTCAGCGACCTAAAAATTATGGGTTTTGCAGACCTGTCCATCGCAGAAATAGCAGAGGACTTCAACGTCCCTGTGGAAGAAGTGATCCGCTTGTGCGACGAGTTGGAAATTGCCTACAAGCACCCTCAAACCCGTTTGGCTTTGGAGGATGTTAAGGCAATTATGTCCACTCTCGAAAAAAGGCGCGACTCAAAACTTCTTGCAGATTAGATCGCAAAATTCCTCTACCTTTAAAGGTATGGCTGCACAAACTTTCGCCAGTTGTTGCAGACTCAGGGAATTTTGAACACAAATCTGTTTGCCAGGTATGATCTCTTAGCGTTCAATAATTTGCCGGATTTTTTTAAGGAGAACCATGCTTAAAAGATATTTCATTGCTCTGACCGCTGTATTCTTGACATTTCAGTTATTTGTCAGCAGTGCGATGGCTATCGAACTGAGTCCTGAACTTCGCACTCTGCCTTTGAATGACAAGGGTACTCCAGTGGTGCTGAGCCTCAAACAAGTTGAGCAAGGCAAACGCCTGTTCAATTCGGCTTGCGCTCAATGTCACGCTGCGGGCATGACCAAAACTGACCCGAACGTGAATTTGAGCCCGGAAACTCTGGCTTTGGCCAACCCGCCCCGGAATAATATTGAGTCGCTGGTGGACTTTATGAAAAATCCCACCACTTATGACGGGTTTGAGGAAATTTCGGAACTGCATCCGAGCATGAAGAGCGCGGATATTTTCGCTGAGATGAGAAATCTCTCGGATGACGATTTGTACGCGATTGCCGGTCACATTCTGTTGCAGCCGAAAATTGTCTCCAAGCAGTGGGCTGGTGGCAAAGGCGCTCGCTAATCGATTTTAGATTTTAGATTTTAGATTTTGGATTTTGGATTGGGAGAGGGCTGAAAATCGGCAATAATTGCTGGCTGGTCGTTTTTCGCTCTAAAATCTGAAATCTAAAATTTACCTCCGGCTCATTGATTCTCGCAAAAGGTTGTAGTCCCTCATGCTGCGTCGTGGTGCTTTTGTCTGCTTTCTGTTGGGGATGTTAATTATTTTGCCGATCGTGCTGTTGGCTCCTCAACCTGTTTTGGCTGCTGCCGATTCTTACGTGAATAGGTATTTACAAGCCAGCGAACCTGTGGCTTTGGAGTTGGACTCTGAGGGACATACTCGCTTGTTTTCGGCTCAGGATTTGTCTGCGGGCAAGGTGTTGTTCGAGCAAAGTTGCCTGAATTGTCATGTCGGAGGAGCTAATTTGCCTGATCCGACGATATCTCTGTCTTTGGCTGACCTCAAGGGGGCAACCCCTCCCCGCAACAATATCAATAGTCTGGTGGCGTATCTGAGAGAACCCATGACTTATGACGGTACAGAGGAGACTTTTTGGTGCCGCCAAGTGCCGGAAAGCTGGATGCCACAGGCTGAGATTGAAAATTTAGCGGCTTTTGTGATCCGGGCTGCTCAGAAAGCTCCGGGCTGGGGCGTGGAGAATTTTGAGAGTTGAACTGCCACTGCCAAAAAGTGGTAAATTACTCGGAAGAAGGCGATACGACTGCGCGATCGCGCCTGTTTTAACAGGTAAAATATCTAAAGAATCACCCTTTGCGTGTCCATTAGAGGAGAACTGCGTTGAAAAGACTCTTATCGATCGCCCTATTAGCGTTCGCAATTTTTACCGTCGGCTTTGGTCGCCCTGCTTTGGCAGGTGATGCGGTTAAAGGAGCTAAAATCTTTAGCTCGAACTGTGCTGCTTGTCACATCGGTGGCGGCAACGTGGTTATGGCCATGAAAACCTTGAAAAAGACTGCTCTTGAGAAGTACGGTATGAATTCTCTCGAAGCTATTACCACTCAGGTAACTAAGGGCAAAAATGCTATGCCTGCTTTCGCCGGCCGCTTGAAGCCCGAACAAATCGAGGATGTAGCAACCTACGTGCTCGAGCAATCTGAGAAAGACTGGAAAGGCTAAACTGCCTCTTTGAAGTCGGGCAGCCTGGGCGGGTTTGATTTAATTTAAAACTTGTCCTCCCGATCGCACCCTCTCTCACCCTTTGGCGAATAAACATCGGTTTGCAGCGATCTTAACCTATTTGGGAAAGCGCGCCAGAAATCCGATTTTTATTAGCTCAAGGGCGAGGGAGGGTAATTCTATTTTAGATTTTAGATTTTAGATTTTAGATTGAAGAATGAAGATTTTAGATTGCTCAATGCTGATTTTGGAGAAATTGTCAAGCACTTTATATTAAGATTTATTGTGGCTGCGCTCCCTAAATTAAAAGTGTGTGCTAGGATATAACCCCTTATTAGCAAAGCCTTGAAATCAAAATTAAAATCAATCAGGAAAGTGGAGTCTACACCTGCCATGAACGTAAAAACATCAGCAAAAGTTAAAACTCCAGTTAAAACTCTCGGAGACGCTGCATCTGGGGCGATTGAGAAATATTTCCGCAAAAGTGTAGCGCACGAGGCTGAAGTTCTCAAAGACAAAGACGCGGAAGAACTTCATCAAATGCGCGTGGGATTGAGACGTTTGCGATCGGCTGTGACGGGTTTTGCTCCGGTTTTAGATTGGCCAAAAGAGGCTTCTGAAGGCAAAATTGGTAAGGTGGGGCGGATTCTGGGAACGCTCAGGGATTTGGATGTGATGCTCGAAAGTCTCCAAAACCGCTATTACCCGAATTTGCCGACTCAAGAACAGAAAGTTTTGGATAAAGCTTTGTTGACTTTGCTCAAACAGCGACACCGGGCTTTGAAAGAGGTGAGGGCGATTTTAGAGCACAAAACCTACGAATCGCTGAAGCAGTCGATCGAGGATTGGCTGGAAAAACCGAAGTTTCAGGCGATCGAACATTTGCCAATTGCTGAGGTTTTGCCAGATTTACTGTTACCCCAAGTCAGCGAGTTTTTCCTACATCCTGCTTGGTTGCTGGGTACAAAATATGAAGATGGCAAAGTTAAAGTTGCTGATGATTTAAATGCTGAGGCTGTCGAAGAGAAGTTAGCAGCCGAGGGAACTATTCTGCACGATTTGCGGAAGCAAGCTAAGCGGGTTCGCTATTTGATGAATCTGTTTGGGAATTTTTACAGCGAGACTTACGAAGTTTATGTCGAAGATGTGAAAGCTATTCAGGAATGTTTGGGCGATATTCAAGACAGTGAAGTTTTAGGCGAGTTTCTGACAGATTTTGTCGATCGCGATCTGAAAAAAGAGTTGCCGAAGTTGGCTGGTTTGTTGGCCGAAAATCGCTACGCAGCTTGGCAAAAATGGCAGGTTTTGCAGCGCAGGTATTTGAATTCGGAAATGCGGCAAGGTTTCCGATCTGCTTTAATTCATCCTGTGGTTGAAGATGCGGCTAAGCAAGATTCGTCGCAGTAATTTTAGTGGGTTTGCAGTTAAACTTGGGCGCACTTTGGGTGCAACTGCAAGCAACACAGAAGTAGCTCGTTCTAATTAAACGTAAGACGCTCTATACTAGCGGTACCCTACCCCCTGCTCTTAAAATTTTGATTGCCTATGTTAAAATTCAGTGGCGGCGGGGAGAGTCCCCCGCCTGTCAAGATTTGGGTTGAAACTAAACAAATATTTACTCTGAATAAAAAAATGAGTGACCAACTTAACAAACCTCTGGAAATATGGATCACTGAAGATTTACTACTTCCTGGGGTACGCCCAGTCCCACTGCTAATGCACCTCAGCCCGCCGGACACTAATCCACAGTTACAGTTTTGGAATTGGCTCAGGGATAAATTACCGGAGCTAGTCAAGATTCACCGATTTACAGACTTGGCAGATGCAGGCAAGATTGTGGTAACTCCACATTTTATTTCAAGTTATTATGGCCTTCATAAGGAATCTGAATTACATAAATTCCGGCGCCAAGTATTAGGATCAAAAAGGACGCTCGTCACCTTTGCAAACTGTTTGGAGTGTCAGGCTTATCCAGGAGAAATCTTGTTTGCCTCGGCAACTTACCGTGATAAAAAAGAAAAATCCATACCCACACCCCCATGGCTTTATGACCTGGGAGAGAAGGTAAATATGCCAAAACCATCAATACCTACTGTCGGTTTTGTGGGAAATGTTGAATATCCATCCCGACTAAATACGTTGATACTACGTTATATTAAATTTTCGGATTCTCTGGTTAACTGGATGGCAGGCAACCTTTTTGTTAATCGTAATTTGGATTTGGGAAGGCGAAGGTTGATTGCACGATTAGTCAGAAAAAAAATAATTAATGAAGTGCGAAAAGCTAAAAATCTACAAATATCTTTGATTGAAAGAAAGGGAGATTTTTTTAGTCTTCCCGTGGAAGAAAGAAACCGCCAAAGAGCCGAGTATATCGAAAATATCGAGAATAATGCTTATATCTTGGCGATGAGGGGAGACGATAATGGCTGTTACCATCTCGGGGAGGTGATGTCAGCAGGGAGAATTCCGGTTTTCATTGATACCAATAAATCGTTACCGGAGTTGAGAGGTATGAAATGGGAAGATTTTTGCGTGATCGTTCCTTTTTCGGAAGTCCATCGGATTGGAGATTATATCCAAGCTTTTCACGATAAACTTTCGGATGATGATTTTGCTGAGGCCTGCCGGAAATCTCGCGCTGCTTTTGATCAGCTACTGCCTCACAATTTTGTTCTCAGGATTTTGGAAATAATTGCCAAAAGTACCAACTAATGATGTAGAAAAATTCCGAGATAATGGTGGCTAAGAATATAGGAGTTAATTTAAATATCGGAGAAAAATACAGGAGTTATTAATCATTTGTCCGATTTCTCTCCGGCATAAGTGTTAGAGTTGGCTAGTTATTTGTATTAGCGGTAGTTGATTAGAAGAAAAAGCGCTCGCTTTTTTCTTAATAGAAAATCACGACTGCAACCACTTCATAAACTTATTCGTCGCAGTACCAATAGACTCTCCGACTTGTTTCTTCAACCGCCACCGCTGAAACGCTTTTTCGTAATCTTCCCCTTCAGTTTGATAAACATTCCAAGCATTTAGCGACAATCCCAATCCCCACGTTAGTAAAATGAACAGTGACCAAGAAAGCTCGTGCGAACCTGCTAGATTAAACAAAACTAAAAAAGTATTGATAATGCCGTACTTGGTCACATTTTTCTGCAATTTGCGACGACGGTAAGTGTTAAAAACCAGCTTTTCTTGAACTTCTCCTCTAGTTGCTAACCATTGCTGTTCCGCCGCTACAATATCCTGTTCGGAAATGCCCAATTCCGCTGCAATCTCGAAAAGCTGCACTCTGGATAATTCCCCTTCATCCTGTCGGCGTGCGATCGCAAGCTGTAAAATACCCTGAGCATCCTCTGAACCGTAAATTTGATTTATTTGAGTTTCATTTGTCGCCATAAGAGGTTTCCTATAATTCCTGACATCCTTTCTATGATAGATAGAGACGCAGTTAAAGGACAGGTAGTGACATTGGCGGATTTCAACACCCGGACATTTGAGTGAGACTTCTGACTATGGGAGGGGAAATCGAAGAACCGATATATTTCCCCAAGTTGCAACTAATTAATTTCCCGAACTTTGACTAAGTTGGCTATCTCGTTTCAACATAAATTGATAAAATATCCCAAACAAAATCACCGCAATCATCCCCACCACTAAAGAACCTTCACCCTCATGCCAATATTTAAACAAATCTAGGCGCTTAGATGCCACTAACAATGCCATTCCCGCCACTCGAAAAACATTAATAATAAAACCAAAAAGGACAGCGACACCTATTACCAAAGCCTTATTTTGTTTAGTAGGAAACATCACCAAACAAACTACAGCTAAACCTAATAAGTAATTCATTGCCTCTATACCCGAACAACCCCCATTTACCAACACCCTTCCTGTCGGTAAAGCAACATAATTACCGTCACGTGTTACATTAAAACCGACATACCACAAAGAATAATAAGCAGTCTTAGCAGTAAGCGAGGTAACAAAATCCACTAAAGGTAACGTAATGACACTGGGGGTGCCATGAAAAAATAGTATTACCAATTCACGCCAATATAGTTTTAAGTTCTGATAACCTACTGCAAGCAGGCTCAAACCTAAACCCGACAAAAAAGGTGCCAGTCTTAAAAAAGGATCGGATTTACTGGAAACCCCAGCACTTTGAAATAAAATAAAAGCTATTAATAGCGTCCCAGCGACTATCGATAATAGGTCACTTTTTATATCACTCTGTTTGAGAATATCCTGGTTGTCCCAAAGCAGGGAACCCACAGCACACCAAAAAACTATACTCATCCAAAAATGAGCAACATCGTCGAATTTCCACAGGAGTGTCATATTCAGGGTTACTAAAGCTGTGGCGATAATGATGAGCCAAAAAAGTTTTCTCTTGAACATTTTAGATATTAGTTATTAGTTGATTGATGAGAGCCATACTGCGGACAGTTTTTGATAGTCAACCGTAGAATAAGGGTTGCAAGGCGATTCGGCAATCAAAGTACCCACGGAAAATCGAGGGTTTCAGACTACGAACTAAAAACAGTCCAGACTATTCTTAGATCATATCATAAAAATAGTAGGGGAGGTGGACAACTCAGTAGCTTGAACCCCTCCTACGGAAAGGACTCGGAGGATTTTAAGGGCTGTAAATCTTTGAGATGAGGTTAGTAGACACTCTGGAATTTGATGGATGGTGAGACTCAGAGGCAACGCATAGCTCAGCATTAGGACACATACTGAAAAGACTGCTACTCGAAATGATTGGTTGGGTGCCGAGCACTTGCTTACTTGGCCCCTGTAAGCAAAGACTAAAAAGCGAGTGAATCAACAAAAATTAAAAATAAGTAGCCTCAAGGAGGCTTGGATTTCTTGAGACTAGACGCAATTGGCACCGCGCATGGTGTGACACTGAGGTTCGAGTAAATACGGCTGAGCGAGTTAGAGTTGGAGCCATTCTCAATGGTGATTATCTGCTTTTCAAGAATCGAGCGTGTCTTTATAGCAATCCTAAATCATTTGTGAATTTCTTCCTCAGAGCGGCTTCGGGGAGGGTTGGGGTGCGGTAAAAAATTTACAATTCCTGCAAGGATTGCTATAGAGCGGAAATTCTTCAGAAACAGCCTTACGGTAGTTCTTAAATGCGCTGTCTAGGGGGGATTTGACGGCAGCATCTCAATGAAAGCAGCCCTCCGCTAGAAATTGGAACCCGGAGCCAGGAGCCAGGAGGAAGGAGCCAGAAGAAGTGTTTTTACAAATATGAGATGCTCGCTTGAGATAGGCTTCCAAGTCCGCGATTTTCACTGTGGCGCGCTATCAAATACTAAAAAACCTGGTTTCTTGGTGAAACCAGGTTTTTAGCTCGAACATAAAATAATCAGTGTGGCATCAAGCCAGAATCGAAAACCAGTTCAAACGATCGCCTATTCAGCTTTTTGAGCTTGAGCGCGTTGCTTTTTGAACTTAGCACCAAACCCAACAGCGGCTGCAGCAGCAAGCATTGTTAAAGGTTCAGGAGTAGCTTCAGTGTTGCTAGTGCTCATGTAAGCATCGCTATAGTCCTGACGACCAATACCCTGGACGTGCAACCCTAATCTTAAACTACCTGCATTCAAAGCGGAAACTACGCTAGCATAATTTCCAGTAAACTTCACTCCGAACATTTCGCTACCTTGGACAGCCAATCTATTACCACGACCCTCATCCCTTGTGAAGGCATAGTCTGTGGTGAAGCCAGTACCACCTTGAGGCAATTGATCGTTACTAAGACCACCCGTAAAGGATACCTGACCAATGTTACCCTGGTTAGCCACGGCATTAGACAGATAGCCATTATCATCAAAGAGAACTTTACCGATAAACATATCAGGGACTGCCGCATTTCCCGAGTTGAAGATGTTAAAAAGAACTGATGTACCACCATCGTCAATTACGTTAAATGAGAAGCTGTTTTGATAGGCATCTCCATACGTATCGCCACCAGTGATATTACCAAAGCTGAAGGCGGAGGCAGGTGCTGCGGATACTGCACTAACAGCGGCGATACCGGCAACAGCTAAAATAGATTTGACTAAGTTTAATGGGGATTTCATGGTTGACACCTTTATTTTTATGTTGACTGGAAGCAGGTTTTTTTCCTTCACATATTCAATCTAAAGCAAAGCCCAAGTTAATGCAAGTAGTTTTGATAAAGATTCGATGAAGATTGGGAATAAGCTGATGGGATTTAGGCAAAATGCCTAAATTGATGAGTTCTAGCTAGCTATTTCCTATCGCGTGCATCAAATAATAGGGGTGCTCCCACCCGGATTTTATTCCTGAGTTTTCTCTCTTTTAAAAAGCTATAACTCAGCTCCCTAAACAGGGGTGTCACACAGCATAATTACTGATAAAACTCTTTTAAAGCTGTAAATTATGCCCTTAAAAAGTTTTTGATCCGTGAATGTACGGTATAAAAGTTTAAGTGAGAGGTTGATGGGTGGGTAAAAATAGGTAAAAACCGATAGTGACAGTGGAAGCTGCGGACTGTGGGCTATAACTCAGGACAAAATCTTGGATCATATTCGGTGCGTCGATTCTCGCTTTCGGATTCAGCAACAAGCGCTATTTAGACTTATATGTTGCACCATTACCAAGAACGCACTCTCGGGCCCGTTCCACAAAGAATGAGTTTTCTTGTGGGGAGTAGGGGGTGGGCAGGAGAGGCCGCCCAAAACAGGCTTATCGATCATGGTGCAACATCTCAATTTAGAGACCAATGGTTTCGGTGCTCGTTATTATCTGTGACGCTGGAACTTTGACCGAGTAAAAGGACGACTCGACTTTCTGCGACATAGTTTGCGGAACGCCTCTACCGTCAGGGCTGTTTCATTCGCAGGAAAACCAGCCTTTTGACTCTTGTCGTGCCAAGAATGCCGACCCATACAGGATTTGTTAGGCCTTTGGTGGGATTGGGGCAACCACGGGAGGCTGCCCCGACAAGAGAATGAAACTGCCCTGCGTCTACCGTGGAAGGCGCGGTGGTCGTTATCTACAAATGTTGGGACTAATAATTCTATTTCTGGGTCTGCTTTCGCTAAAAATGGGTTAATATTATTTTCCCCAAAAAGCTTGATGCCCAGATGTAACGGGTGATAAGCAAGTAGAAATACTTGACGCTGTAAGGGTTTGAGTAGCTTGTCATCAAAACAATGTGTGCGTGCGATCGCTACTGTTTAGACTTTCTACAAGGTCTAATCACGATCGTTCGCGTTCGCTACCATCAAAATGGTCAATAAACTTGTGATAATTACTACTCTCTTGAGGGAGGTTCAACAGCCTAAACCCTCTAAATATCAAGGTTTCAGCGGATTTCTCACTCCGTCAATTCCCAGATTCAGTTTGGCGCTGTTTGAGGACAGCAGGAGGAACCGTCGCAGTCAGCAAAAATTGTCCCAGCCGTTGATTGAAGCTTCTCCGAGACGATCGACTCATTTGACATCTAAATTATCAGCGATCGCCTGATTGATATGGCGATCGACCGTCCTCACTCTTTTAAGATACAAGGGGCGGGTTTTTGAGATTGTCAATTATGGGCAGGTATTGTTGGTGAACCCGCCCCTACCGTATTAGGGGTAATCGACCGGACATAATATGACAAGCTTAGCCAGCAAAACCGAAAACACGCCGAAAATCCGATCGACTGGTGGGCCTGGTGCGATCGCTGCCTCAGAAAGGGCCCGGAGGGAGAATAAACCGATTTTTCTGTCAATTCGCTACTCTAGCTGCCACTGGTGTAGGGTGATGGAAGGGGAAGCATTTTGCGATCGGGCGATCGTCCAATACATGAATTCGCACCTTATACCGATAAAAAGCGCTTTTCACTCTCCCACCTGTTTCTTCAACCGCCACCGCCCAAACGCTTTTTCGTACTCTTCCCCTTCAGTTCGATCGACATTCCCAGCCCGACCTTCGTAAAATCAACAGCGACCAATCAAGCCCGTGTACTGCTGCTAGATTAATCCTAAATAAGTCGTAAATTTTTTACCCCACCCCAACCCTCCCCGAACTCGCGGGGAGGGAGTAAGAAATTCACAAATGATGCGAGGATTTCTATAACAGGTTTCCTATAATTCCTGACATCCTTTATATGAGAGATATAAGCGCAGTTAAACGGCAGGTAGTGGCCTTGGCTGATTTCAACACTCTTTTAAGAACAGGCAAGATGCCTGTTCCACAACAGAGTCTACTTATTGTGGAACAGGCCGGAAAGCCTGTTCCCGCAGTTAAACGGCAGGTAGTGGCCTTGGCGGATTTCAACACCCTTTTAAGAACAGGCAAGATGCCTGTTCCACAACAGAGTCTACTTATTGTGGAACAGGCCGGAAAGCCTGTTCCCGATAGAAGTACAAAATACCAATAACTAACCCAAAGTATACATCCAGCCATCCCTGGCGCAAATCCTCACAATTCCGTCCCAAACTACAGGCGTCGCCTCAAATGACATACCCGGCTTAAATCTCCCCGATTCTATTACTTTCAAACGGTAAAACTCCCCTTTAGCATTTCTCAAAGCATTCTGATCCCCCGACTTCGCTCGTTCCCAATTCAAATTGAACAAATAAACACCGTTGTATCCCGCACTGATCAGTTTATTGCCATCGGTAAAAATCGGAGTCGAAATTGAAGAACCAATCGCTTTTTTAAATACTATTACCGGAGTATCGTAAGACTGGTTTCGCCAAGGCACAAAATTTTTTTTACCTGTAATCATATCTTGGGAACCGATGTACAAATTGCCGTCGAGTGCATTTGTGGCAAACAGCGCCGGAAACTCCCCTGAATTGTACTCGTCATTCAACGCCACAGAGCCAATTATCCCGCCTTCCCAGCTAGAAAGTCGGCGGTTTCCGGTAGGCAAAAACCATTCGACGCTGGCATTCGGTTCCTTGTTGGGATTCAGCTTCAGCACTCCGCCGTTGCCCTGAATGTATTGTTTTTCAATGGCACAAAACAGTTTTCCTGATTTAGAAATTACAGCACTTCCATCCAAATCTGAACCAGTATAAAAATCCCAAACAATCTTTTTAGTTGCAATGCTAATACCGTAAATATGACCGGAACCAGCCGCTATAAATATTCTATCTTTGAGCCTTGATGGGGATGATTCAGCTACCAAGTTGCCGCGGTGCTTGCTGATATCTGCTGCTGCATAAAGCTGTACTTCCGACAAGATATTTGGCTGCTTGATGCCTTGTTTGATTTTTGCATTGCTTGTGGAACTATCGAGAAAATAGCCGATCGCATTTTCCCCCGCATTGAACAAAACGCCACCGCCGATGTCCAAAGCGCTGCTGTCATTATCGCGGCTGTAGCTGGGCGTTCTCCTGATGTCCAATTTCCAAAGTTCCTTGCCAGTTCTAAAAGATATTGCCCTAAAACTCGGCACGACACTTTTGCCACCACCGCCACTGCGGCTGCCTTGCAAAATTACAATTTTGTTTTCCGCGCTAGCTTTTTCATCGATATAAATCGTTGAGGAGCCTTTGATTATATCATCAAACTTATAGCGCCAAACTTCTTTATTGGTAGCAATATCTATTTTTCGCAAATTGTGGTCATAAGCACCTATAATTAAATAAGTTTTTCCCCCGTCTCTGGTAATTGTCGGCTGTCCTGTCCAACCGGCACCGCTCCAAACTACAGACCGCCTTCCCAGAAAAGTCCTGCCGCTGCCGAGTTGAAATTTGTCGATTAACTTCAAGCTTTTCGGAACACCTCTGCCGTAGAACCGACGCTTGTCGTTACCTAAAAAGGTCGGGACTAATAATTCTATTTCTGGGTCTGCTTTAGCCAGGAAATTGTTAAGATTAGTTTCTAATAAAGCTGGCTCCGAGGATGCAGTTTGGCTCAGTTTGAGAACAGCAGGAGGAACAGCAGCACTCAGCAAAAATTGTCCTAGCTGTTGATTGAAGGTTCTCCGAGATGATAAGCTCATATTAGATCGAGATAATCAGCATTATACCAAATTTTTATGAGGCCCCGTAGAATCTGATCCCCCCTAACCCCCCTTAATAAGGGGAGTAGGGGGTGGGACAAGATTCTTCTCAAAGTCCCCATTCTTAAGGGGGATGCGAGGGGGATCGAGATATGTGCAACTTCACATTTAATTGGTATTAATATTAAAACATAATTATCAGCCACAACTCAACTAAAACATCTCGCGCTAAACTGCTATAGAACTGACAAGCTTACTCAGCACGAGTTAAAGTGGATTTGATTATGGTCAACCGTCTTGCTCAATCCCAAAGCCTTTACCTGCGGAAACACGCCGAAAATCCGATCGACTGGTGGCCTTGGTGCGACGAAGCCCTAGAAGCGGCCCGAAGCGAAAACAAACCGATTTTCCTGTCAATTGGCTACTCTAGCTGCCACTGGTGTACGGTGATGGAAGGGGAAGCATTTTCCGATCGCGCGATCGCCCAATACATGAATTCGCATTTTATACCGATAAAAGTCGATCGCGAAGAACGCCCGGATATTGACAGCATTTATATGCAAACCTTGCAAATGATGACCGGTCAAGGCGGTTGGCCGCTCAACGTTTTTCTCACTCCAGACGAGCGAGTTCCCTTCTACGGAGGCACTTATTTCCCCGTAGAACCGCGCTACGGACGGCCGGGATTTTTAGAAGTTTTGCAAGCAATTCGCCGCTTTTACGACACAGAAAAAGGCAAAGTAGAAGCCTTCAAAGCAGAGATTTTAGGCAACCTCCAACAGACGGCTGCGCTGTCAGGAGTAACCGCCGAATTAAATCGCGAACTCTTCCAAAAAGGGTTAGAACTCAACACCGGAATTATTGCGGGCAGCAACCCCGGCCCCAGTTTTCCGATGATACCTTATGCTGAGCTAGCACTGCGGGGAACGCGATTTAATTTTGAATCAAAATACGACAGCAAACAAGTCTGCACTCAGCGCGGATTAGACTTAGCATTGGGCGGCATTTACGACCATGTAGGAGGCGGATTTCACCGCTATACGGTTGATGCGACTTGGACTGTGCCACACTTTGAAAAAATGCTCTACGACAACGGTCAAATTGTTGAGTATTTAGCAAATTTGTGGAGCGCGGGAATACAAGAACCCGCTTTTGAAACTGCGATCGCGGGGACAGTAGAATGGTTGAAGCGAGAAATGATTGCGCCGACAGGTTATTTTTATGCTGCACAGGATGCTGACAGCTTTAACACTTCGGAAGAAGTTGAACCGGAAGAAGGAGCATTTTATGTCTGGACTTATGCCGAACTGGAACAACTATTAACTGCTGAGGAATTGGCCGAAATTAAAGCACAGTTTACTGTTAGTCGCAACGGCAATTTTGAAGGCAAGAATGTATTGCAGCGCCGCCATCCAGGAAAACTGAGCGACGCGGTAGAAACGGCTTTGGCTAAACTCTTTGCTGTTCGCTACGGTGGCAATCCCGATACTGTAAAAACCTTTCCGCCAGCCCGCAACAATCAAGAAGCTAAAAACGACAGTTGGCCGGGTAGAATTCCCGCCGTTACTGACACGAAAATGATTGCGGCTTGGAATAGCTTAATGATTTCGGGTTTAGCCCGCGCTGCGGCAGTTTTTGGAAATTTGGAATATCTGGAATTAGCTGTGAAAGCGGCTAATTTTATTTTAGACAATCAGTGGACGGATGGGCGGTTTCAGCGGTTGAATTATGACGGACAATCTGCTGTTACCGCGCAGTCGGAAGATTATGCTTTGTTTGTGAAAGCTTTGTTGGATTTGCATCAAGCGAGTTTGACTTTAGGCAACGGGGAAGAGGCAAAACAGTTGCCGAATTCTCAGTTTTGGTTGGAGAAAGCTGTGCAGGTGCAAGAAGAGTTTGATGAGTTTTTGTGGAGCGTGGAATTGGGAGGATATTACAATACTGCTAAGGATGCTAGCGGAGATTTGTTGGTACGGGAACGCAGCTATATAGACAATGCAACTCCGGCGGCGAATGGAATTGCGATCGCCTCTTTGGTTCGCCTCGCGCTGTTGGGCCCGAATTTGGAATATCTCGATCGCGCCCAACAAGGTTTGCAAGCTTTCAGCAGTATTGTACAAGATGCTCCGCAAGCTTGTCCGAGTCTACTTTCGGCGATCGATTTGTATCAGCATTCTACCCTGATTCGCACGACTCCCGACCAGATTTCGGGGTTGATTTCGCAGTATTATCCGACTGCTGTGTGTCAGATTGAGGCTGATTTGCCTGAAGGGGTTATCGGGTTAGTTTGCGAGTGTTTGACTTGCAAGGAACCTGCTAAAAGTCAAGAGCGGCTGTTGGAGGAAATTTTGCAAAGTCAAACGCGAGTTTAGTACCCATACTGTCTATATTATTGAACCGCGAAGACGCGAAGAACGCGAAGGAAGAAGGAGGAAGCAGAAGGAAGAAGTAGATTATCTTCTACCGGGAAGGAAGTACATCTTCAATCCGCTCCTCAATCTTCCAAAGAATCTCAGTGGCTTCAGCCCGCTTGAGTGTCAACAAATGCAGATACTTTCCGGCGGCACGGCAACTCGAACGCTGTCGCCGACTTGGTGTCGCTGCAAGTCATCTCTGTGCAAGTTTTGTCGGCGAAGGGCGATCGAACTTTTAGCAGTCAACCGCACCGTATAGCGCGTATCAGTGCCAATATAAATAGCCTCTTCTACTATTGCGGGCCAGCTATTTTCAGCATCATAATTAGCAGGATAAATAGCAGCTTTTTCGGGCCGCAACACCAGGGTAACAACTTTCCCAGGGGGGATATCTTCGGCTGTTGCAACTAACACGGGCAACTCCTGGTCAACCAACACGATTATTTTACCGTTTTGCTGTTCTACTACTCGACCACTTAAAAAATTGCTGTCGCCAATAAAATCAGCAACAAACCGCGTTTTAGGATATTCATAAATATCAACAGGCGTGCCGACTTGTTGCAGTTTTCCTCCATCCATCACTGCAATTCTGTCCGACATCGTTAGTGCTTCTTCCTGATCGTGAGTTACATAAATAAACGTAATTCCCAATTTTCGCTGCATTTTTTTTAATTCTAATTGCATCTCTTTACGCAATTTTAAATCCAGCGCTCCTAAAGGTTCATCCAACAGCAAAACAGACGGCTGTTTGACTAATGCTCTTGCTAGTGCTACTCGCTGCTGCTGTCCCCCTGACAGTTGGCGGGGATAGCGTTTTCCTACCTCGGTTAACTGTACTAATGCTAAGGCTTCAGCAACGCGATCGCGAATTGTTTTCTGAGGCAAATTCTCCATTTCTAACCCAAAAGCGGCATTTTGTGCTACTGTCATGTGCGGAAATAAAGCATAGTTTTGAAATACCGTATTTACTGGGCGGTGAAATGGCGGGCGATTTTGCATCGGTTGGCCGTGAATGTAAATTTCGCCTGCTGTGGGAATTTCAAAACCAGCTATCATTCGCAAAGTTGTAGTTTTGCCGCAGCCGGAAGGGCCGAGTAAAGAAAAGAATTCTCGATCGTAAATTTGCAGGTTGATGTTATCTACAGCTAAGAAATCTTGACTGCGGACACTTTTAAATACTTTGGAAACTTCTAAAACTTCGACAGCGTGCATTCTGTTAGTATGTGTGAGTAATAAAAATCTGAGATCGAGTCCTGATATCTTGCACCATTCTCCATTACTTGTTTAGGAACGGGCAAGATGCCCGTTCCACAAGAAAATTAAGTTTTGTGGAACGGGCATCTTGCCCGTTCTTGACGATGGTGCAACTCCAATGCCAACTCAAAATTTAAGTGCACCAGGCCGGGCAGAAACCTGTGTTATATCATTTCCGGTTACACCGGAATGATGTTGACAGTGAACAGTGAACAGTGAACAGTGAACAGTGAACAGTGAACAGTGAACAGTGAACAGTGAACAGTGAACAGTGA
>NZ_JAUBTL010000037.1:0-73632 GCF_036702475.1 Microcoleus sp. D2_18a_B4 | reverse complement strand
CTTCTTCCTTCTTCCTTCTTCCTTCTTCCTTCTTCCTTCTTCCTTCTTCCTTCTTCCTTCTTCCTTCTTCCTTCTTCAATAAATATTATGTCAACGCTAATTTTAATTCGCATTTTTATAGCAGCCGCAGCCGTATTCGGAGGTTTATCCGTTGCAGGCGGTGCTTTCGCCTCCCACGCTTTGAAAAATCAATTGAGCGATCGAGCTTTAACCATTTTTGAGACCGGCGCCCGATATCAAATGTACCATGCCCTGGCTCTATTACTCGTCGCTTTACTCTTGAGCCGCGCCCAAGAGTCTCAAATCTTTTTTGCAGTGACTGGATGGGCTTTTATTGCCGGCACAATCATCTTTTCAGGCAGTTTGTACGCCCTGAGTTTGACTGATATCAAATGGCTGGGTGCAATTACGCCACTGGGGGGAGTTGCTTTTATTGTTGGTTGGGGATGTTTGGCAGTGGCAGCTTTTAGTTTTAAATAGAGATTGGCAATTCCCCATGCCAAATCCCTCGGCGATAGTTCCGCTTTTTGACCCCATGCCCTATGCCCTATGCCCTTTGCCCTTTGCCCAATTCCCTAATTATCAAAAACATCCCTGGAAAACAGCTCTGTCAAAGTACGCAAGTAAGGTACAAATACCGTTAAATCTTCAGCAGGAAGCCGCTCGCATATTTCCCAAAACAAAATCAGCAGCATATCCTGCACTAACTCCCAACTTACATGAAGTTTGGGGTACAACATCACGCAAATTGGAAACAATTCTTGCTGTACCGGGTGAATGCTACCTTCCAAAACGCACCAGCACAAATAGCTTTGAAAAATCTCGACATCCCGGATACCAGAAATTTTTACCTCCCGATCGCTCAAATAGCCGCTGCTGCTGCGGTATCCTTGATGCTGGGCACTAGCTCGATCGTACACTGCACTAGCAATCTGAGTCGTGTGCTGCAACAAATGCTGAACGGCTAATAGAGCTCTTGAATTCGGGGGCTGATTCGCCGCAGCCTCGTTAATCTCTCCGTAGGGAATGTGCAGGTAGTCGTCTAAAACTTTTAAGTAGGGCGCAAATTCCGATCGCTCTGACTCCGAAAGACATCCTAACAATATTTTGCTAGTGTATTGAAACTGCATTGTCACAAATCCCAGCACTAACGGATCTGTCTCTGAGTATTTTCGCCTCACTTTGATAATATCTTTTCCCACCAGCACTGACAAGCGGAAAACAGGTTCTCTATCCGCATAAGCGTCTATTGCTTTCCGATATAAGGTGCGAGAATCTGCCGCAATTTCTAAAGAATTAATTAAACTTGGATCGATCGCGTGCCGCTCTATTTGTTTCCCTAAAAGAGCTTCTACTCTACTCCAAGCTATCTCGCTGGCTAATTTCAGGGTATCTGTCAATTTGTCAACTATTGGGGCCCTATTTCCCTCAAAATTAGTTAAATCGAGGCTTGGGAGAATTTGGCGTGGCCCTTGGTTCTCTCGTGTCGCAACTGTACTGTAATATTTTTTTGCCCAGCTAACTGCGAAGGAAGAAACGCTGACACCTTTAGCTTTTGGGAGTGTGTCAGTGTCGGGTCCGGTAATACCTTGGGACGCCTGACTTGGGCCGTGTTGAAGTTGGTCGGCTGCTGGTAAAGATTTTGAAGATATTTGTGAAATACCCGTCATGATAAACCTCGTTTTTTTATTAAGTCGCACCCGATCGATTCCCCTAATTTTTAACGTTGTCAACTACAATTTTCTGCATTTGTACGCTGACAGTCATCAGCCATTACGCTTAAAGCTATAAGCAATTTGGCTCGACTGCCTGCATCTTTTATAAGTTGCACGTTAATAACATTATTGATTGTGCGCTCGATCACCATCACCCTGTGATCGCGGTCGTCATTTATTTTTTTGACTTATAAAGAGGACGGAAAATAAATTTAATTTGTCTTAAAATTTGATAATTAAAGTCAAGTCTGCCTCAAAAAAATTGGTGCTTGAAATACTTTATCTTCGTTTTGTAGCGCTTTGGTCGATCGCCCTAATTTCTTAAAGAAGCTAGGCTACAGCACGATCGAGCGCTGACTTTGGTTAATTTATTTCCGTCGCTGAATTAGAAATGTATTGTGAGTCTGGCGATTGTTAGGAAACCCTAACAAATTTAACGATCGGCTTTTCTAAATAAAAAATTAAATTTAAGATTAGGATGAGATTTATGTGCATTTCGTTAAGGCTATTGCCAGGGCCGTTTTTTGCGATCAGTTTTTTAGCTTCCCCGCTAGCCCGCAATTGATCGTCGTGCATTCGATCGACCACCTACCCTTCAAAACCAGAATTAGCGAGTGACTCGCCCGGTAGCCCACACATTTTGCCAACTCTGACTTGTTCGAGTCCTCTGCCGGAGGCCCAAGCCTGTCCCCACAACGATAGGATTAGGCTGATGCGGGCCCCACGGGCGATCGATCCTCACAAACAGCACGGCCGGTATGTCTTTAAGGCTATGCCTTCGGGTAGGATTAGTAGGACGAGAGGAAGTGGAAAAAATGAGCGCTAGCAGCAATTCAACAGAAATTAAGTTCGGAACCGATGGGTGGCGGGGACTGATTGCCCATGACTTTACTTTTGCCAACGTGCGAAAAGTCACCCGTGCGATCGCCAGTTACCTAGAAACCGCTTACACAAAAGACCGCCCAGTTCTAGTCTCCTACGATACCCGCTTTCTGGCAGACGAGTTCGCCCGCACCTCGGCGGAAGTATTGGCAGATTTGGGATGGACGGTGAAAGTGGTCGATCGAGATTGCCCCACACCAGTCATCGCCTACAGCGCCAAGCATCTCAACTCTGCAGGAGCCCTGATGTTCACGGCTTCGCACAATCCCGCACCTTACTGTGGCATCAAATACATCCCCGACTACGCGGGCCCGGCAACCCCGGAAATTACCGATACAATTGTGGCAAATATTGCTGGTGCTTCTGATGCCCCAGCCAAAGGCAGCCACAACGATAAAATCTCCAGTTTTGACCCGAAACCCGAATATCTGAAGTTTCTTTATACTTTGATCGATGTGGAGCGGATTCGCTCTGCTAAGTTGAAGGTGAAGTACGACGCCCTCTACTCGACTTCTCGCGGCTATCTCGACGGGGTTTTGGAACACTGCGGCTGTGATGTCGAAAGTTTTCACACGTACCGCGACGTGCTGTTTGGTGGCGGAATGCCCGAACCCAAGGGGGAACAGTTAGTTGAGTTGGTGGAAGCTGTTAAGAAGGATTCGGCGGATTTGGGTTTAGCTACCGATGGCGACAGCGATCGCTTTGGTATTGTTGACGAGTTGGGAAATGTCTTGACTCCCAATACTGTACTGTTGCTGCTGGCGCGTCACTTGGTTAAGAATAAAGGATTGACTGGGGCGATCGTCCGTACAGTCGCAACTACCCACTTGCTGGACAATTTGGCCGCCAAGTACGGTTTAACAATCTACGAAACCGCAGTCGGTTTTAAATACATCGGCGAAAAAATGCGGGAAACTGCGGTGCTCATCGGTGGCGAAGAATCTGGCGGTTTGAGCGTTTTGGGTCACATTCCTGAAAAAGACGGGATTTTGGCTGATATGCTAGTTGCTGAGGCGATCGCCTATGAAGGCAAACCCCTTTCTCAGCTAGTCGAAGAAGCCATTAAAGAAGCCAACGGCCCCCTGTACAACAAACGTTTGGACTTGCACCTAGAAGAAGCCCACAAAGCAGCCGTTTTGGAATCTTTTACCAAGAATCCCCCCACAGAAATAGCAGGTATCGGCGTTAAGGAAATCGGCCGCAAAGACGGGATTAAACTTTATCTTGAAGACGGTGGCTGGGTACTGCTGCGGCCTTCGGGAACCGAACCCTTGATGCGCGTTTACATGGAAACCAATTCTGTGGAAAAAGAAAGCCAAGTTGCCCAACACATGGAAAAGGTAATTTCCCAGTTAGAACCTGTTTAAATTTCTACCTATTCCAACGGGGATTTTTCCCCTAGCGCTTGGGATTGTGAGGTGCGCCGAAGCGCACCTTACCTATTTTTGATAACTCTGGCAAAGCCTCTGAACATTAATCATCGATACTGCTGGGCCAGTTATATATTTGCAATACACTGGGATTTGTTAAAGTTTGGGATTTGTAAATTTATCTATTTATTTTTAATTTTTAATTAATTTAAAAAATTCCTAAATTTTTTCCGAATCTACTTGACTTTTATCCAGATAAAATTGTATATTATTAAATAATGGGGTGTTTGCAAAAATAAAATTTTCACACATATTCCGATTATAAAACAATTATACAAGTTAAATTACTAGCCTGTCAACCCGTTTATGAAAACAATTCCTCTGCTCGCCATTAGTTTTTTAGTAGCAATTTTAGCAAGCGCGATCGGCATTATCTCAGTGCAGAACGCCGCCCCAGTATCCTTAAACTTTATCTTTTTTCAATCGATACAAATGCCCGTAGGAGTAGTATTGGCAATGAGCCTGAGTGCAGGACTGATCGGAGGTGCGCTACTGCAACCGCTGTGGAACCTTTCAGATTCCCAAAACTCGCGTCCTAAATTTCCGGCAAATCCAGAAGAATCCGACACCGTACAATATTAAATAGATTTGAGCCATTAAAGGGAATATACCTGGCCGTCAATCAGCAGCCGAGTAATTCCCTTTGCTCGCAAATAAGGTGCTGCTTTTTGCAGCATACTGCTGTCAGGAATCTTGAAAACCCTTTGATTGCGAGTAGCAAATCGGCGGGCCACTCGGTGATTGTCAAACACTGCCAGGGTTTTCTCGCGAATTTCCGCCGCCGGAATTTGACCCAGTTCGCCAAAAGCTTTTAGAGGTCTGGTGATTAACTCTGCCGCCCGATCGACCACCAAATAACAAATTTTGGGCAGAGATGCTTCGCTTAAAGGCAAAACTTGAATCAGTCCTGTACCCCGAAGCTCGTTAGCGAAGCCCTCGAAGAGGATCGACTCGCCCGACGATATTGAACCCAGCAGACGGCCTTCAAATAGAGAGTCTTCATCGTCTAAATCTTCGTCGAAGTCGTCATCTAAATCATCCTCATCCTCATCCTCATCCTCGTCATCTTCCTCGAAATCGCTAAAATCTTCACCTGCCAGCAGCCCGGATGCTGGCAGCATTGCCTTTAGTTCACCAGTCACAACAGCGCGGTGGCTTCGATCGGCAAGATTGGCTGCTTGGGCATCTGGCACATCAGAAACATCCAAATCCGACTCTACATTCCCTCGAATTTCGAGTTCTGGAACTGGTTCTGGGACGGCTCCAGAACGCTTTCGGATCGTCGGTCTCGAATTTGCGGCTGACTGCTGGAGGGGGACTGACTCCGACAGGGGGACACCTACAGGATCGATTTCGCCATCTGCCGACGGCTCAGTAGTCCTCTCTGTCGGTTCAGAAACACTGGTGCGATCGGACAAACGCTTTTGTTTTTGCTGCACTAGAAATTCGTATTCCGGCCCCGACAAAGCCCCCTGAATGATGCGCCTCACAGTCGAACTGCTCACTCCGTAGCGCTTTGCCAGAGTGATAGTATTCTCGTTTGACTGTCGGTACAGCCTGATGAGTTCGCGTTTGTCTGAATCGGAGAGTTTTGTAGGCGTCATGCCAAGTTTTCCAGCAAAAAGACGTGAAAAGACGCAGGCTAGCTCAGCGAACTGTGATTTTTCATTTTCGATTTCAAGCTCACAGATGCCGACAAGGGCAAAACAGCTTTCGCGTCCCCATCGCTTGCCAAAGCAACCCTAACCTCAAATCGCTAGGCTGCGCGACGACTGCGCCTGCTCTGGCGAGAACGGGTTGAGATATCATGTTCCAAGATAGCTCCTATTCCGAAGAGGATGGCGCTGAAAACAAAAAAGACTTCCAGCAAACTGCCGCTTTGATAAGTACCCTCAGCCTGAGTATCGCGCCATTTAAAGTACATATCTGCGATGTAAAGCGAAAAAGTTGCAGCCGCAATCATCCTCCAAGATTGGGAAAAACGTCCTCCCCAAAACGCCAGCAGCAATGCAGTAGCAATAATCAGCAGAAAAACGTCCCCGACGATGTAAAACAAATTGATTGCATAGGCGTAAGGCGACAGTTGCTTGTCAAGTGCTATTACCCATGTGGGAGTTTTACTTGGTTCTGCTGCTGCTTCTTCTTCTTCTTCTTCGGGTGCGGATTTAGCAGCAGTCGCGGCTGTTCCTTTTACCATTGAGTTGGACGAATTTTCTAAACCAGGTTCTTTTGCCGCAGGCGCTGGCGCAGAGCCTGTCACTAATTCCTGGGTGGCTGGTGGAGACATTCCTAGCTGTAGCCTCCAAGACTCAGGTGCAGCAACCCAGATAGCTACAGCAATCCCGAAGGCTGCAATTCCCGCTAACAAAGCCCACTGCCAAATTTCTAGATTCAGCCGTTTGGAAGTCACAGCGATCACCATGCCCCCAATCAGTACCACATAGCTGCCCAGATAAAAGGCATCTGCGGGGGACACGTCCGGGTCGGCCTCGAAATACAGTTCCCAAATGCCAAATAGCACACCGCCGATAAAATAGAACAGCATCCCCAGACCAATGCCCAGCCAGACGTTGCGCCCGCTGACCATGTGCGGGCTTTGCCAGTTTCTAAAACAAACTAATGCAGCTCCCAGGTATGCCCCGCATTCAAAAATATAAGTGCCGATCGAGTACCACAGAGGTAAACCCTCTTCTGCTGAGAGGGGGACGCTGAACAGCAAAAAGAACAGCAGCGCCATGACAGCCCAGACAATGCCCACAATCACTAGGGTCTGAGCTGACAGTAAAGATGAAGATGTAGATGACTTTTCTGAAGTGCTACTCATAGGGATTCCACGAGACCTAACTAGCGGTTGAACGCACCCCATCTCAATCTTTGATTGGAGATGAGGATTCTTTCGCCAAAAAACCTTAAAAAACCTCGATCAGACGCTTCCGGGATAACTGGCGTCCTCAGTGTGTCGTCGGGGCTTTTGCCCTCGTACACTATAGAAAGACTAAGCAAGAATAATATCTATTTACTAATTCAATAAATTAGTTGTTAGTCGATCTTGTACCCGGAAATATAATGATAGACATACGGTATATGTCTCCACCCTTAAGGTTTTTACAGTACCAAATCTATCTCTGAAATTATACCCTCAAAGGTTGAGGTATCTGTTTTTTTGCTTTCCCATTCCCCTACTCATATCAATGATTCTAGGTGGGGAATGCGATCGAAACTTAGTTAAATTGCCAGACCATAGGTGGCATCCAAACCGAATCAACAATTTGGTTGGTCAATACAAGTGGGCAATCCAACCTGTATATCGCGTACCCCCTACAGTGCAATTATCTAAGATCCATTATCTCGACCCAATTGTCTGAGCAATTGTCACAGATTTTCTATCCTGCGATCCACAACTTGTTGAGGGCTGATTGTTTCAGCCAATCTAGAAACTGAGTCCGATCCGGTGCTGGCATATCTTGCAGCACATCGCTCACTCCCTCCGCGAAGTCCGTATTGCCAAAATATGATTTACCCAAGCGGTGGAGTTCTTGCAATAAGGTCTTGAGATGCTGCTCTTGCCAAGGAGGCACCTTGTGATTTTGCAAGGGACTAACGGTTAGCCAGTTTTTTATCGCATCAGGGGAGTCTGCCTGGGGGAAGTTTCCCTGCTGAAATACCTTGGCGATATCTTTCTGAAACGATGTGGCTTGCCTTGCGCCTAAGAGGTCTTCTACATCGAAGTAAACAGCTTGGAGGAGCAGCAGACAAGCCTGCGCGAACAGTGGTGCTTTGGCTGCTTCATTCCCTGCCGGTTCTTCACCGGCAAGCTGATCTAAACGGACTTTTCCCCAGACGCTATATCTATCCGGCTCTTCTAGCAGAACACAGGCTTTGCCTCGGTTGTCGGTTAAGTCCCGCCACAAGGCTCTGGCGTCTTCTGCTTGCTTGCCGTTGAAGGCGCTGATCAGGCGAAAAGTCTGCCCCTGATAATTGAGAATGGGAATTTGTTGATCCCGTTTTGGGTGTTGAAAATTGGTTATTTCAACATCCTGCCGTTTCAGAATAAACATGACACTGCGATTTGACTCCTGTCATGGCCGAGGTGCTGTGCTTTTGACACTCCCGATGCCTAAAGGCGAGGGGATTCTTGATTCAGCGAATCCACTTAAATTAGCAGGATTGCTCCCGATCACCCAGAGATGGTTCTGCTACACAAAACTTGGCTAAACTTATTTAAGTCTCACCATTCAATCAGGATTGCTCCTAAAGGGTCTGCTTCCTGTTTCACCCAAGGGAGTCGGCTCCTTCTTGTCCACAGGCGTTAATTCGGGTGTAGCCCGCCCTAATTGAGTTAATTTTAGTTGAAGCTTTTAGCCATGAGTCATCCAATATTTTCAACCAATTTAACGAAACGCGGACTCGCGTTCGACCTTGTAACAGGCTGGTCAGTTTTGACTTGCACGGTGGTTTACTCTCCCAGATAATTAAGCCTTTGTTTTCGGCACTGAGGTAATCATACCGCCCAGAATGTTAACCATTCAAGTTAAGTATGACTAATTTTAGTAAACTTTTTGGCTATTTAGTCCAACTCCTCAAGCGTTCCGATACTTTTTTGCTAACAAATGCTAACAAATATCTAAGCTGAGATTGTCTCTCAGCCTTGGCGTATAAATCAATGCACGAAGGAAAATCCCCCGCGCACAATTTAGGACTGCTGTACTGGCAACGCTTGATTTTCGCGCTCGTGCTGAGCAGGCGATTGACTGTTTTGCTTTGATGCCGTAGAGGAAGCTTATATAAAGGCTCCGTACCATCAGGGATTTTCACCTGAGTCTTTCAATCCTAGTTCTACCACATTTTTATCAAATATCAAGTCGAGCAGAATGTTAGCCAACATAACTCAATATCAGCAAATTAGTCATTCTGACTCAACTCATACCTCAAATCAGGGGACGATCTCTGGTTTGGCGGTAATGGGGTCAGCGTTTTAGGCTTTGCCACTAGGGGAGGTTAACATAACCAATAGACATCGGGGAAAAAGCACCTGTGACTCTTTTGCTGTCTGAGTTCCGTCTTAATGGGGAGAGATATCCGATCGACCAAATATAGGGGTTTCAACTCGACATCTAAATACTTTACCCGAGTTCACCAAAAAACGAGCGAGAAGCACCGGGCTACCGACATGGGGAGGAAAGCGGCTGCGACGACCGTCGCCGTGGAATGATCGCAACTTGAGTCGCAATGATATGATAAGTGCAGCGATTAAGAATAACCATCTACGTGTTGAAGCATTTTAGTTTCGGTGAGATTCCGGCACAGTAAGCCACTACTGCCTTTGAGCAGGAAGCCTATTTAACTGACAAAAAATATCAAAATGTGGAGCGTACCTATCTGGCATAAGTGATGGACTCCGAAAGCCGAAAAAAGCCAAAAGTATACGCAAAGCTTGGATTCGTCCATGCTGAGTGGGTAGAGGCGCATTGATAACGCCTTTGAAAGTCCCTTTGTGGTCTAATCAAGAATCCCCCTGATTCATCAGTGAGGAGTATCAAATAATTTACTTGCTCGATCGCACACTGCACCGATACAATAATCTTGTTAGCGATTTTTGAGTTGGGTGCGTAACTCAGTTGGATAGAGTAGCTGCCTTCTAAGCAGCGAGCCGCAGGTTCAAGTCCTGCCGTACCCGTTAGATAATCCTTTTGCGTAGTAAGAGTTTAAGGTTGACTAAGCTACCGAAAGCCTGGTTTTCCGCTCATCTTTAGCTCAGTCCTACTTTTCTAAGTAGCTGAGTATGTCCAAAACTGCCTCCATATCTGCCAAGTTTGCGCCGGACTTTTTGCGCCGCGCTTTTAACTGGTTGAGTAAGTCGGCCGGTTCTGGAAAATCGGGAAAATTTTTACTGGCTGCATCTTTTTTGGATTTTTGTCTTAGGTCGGAGAGTTCCCCCTCAATTCCCTCCCGATCGCGCCGCACTTCCTTGAGCTCTTGCTCCAACATCTGCACCTTCAGTCCCAAATCGCCGTTGCGCTCGTGTAACTCATTCAGTTCCTTATCCCATTCTGCAAGCTGCTTGTTGGCCGCTTTCAATTCCTGCCTGAGTGATTCATCGTTGCCGTCACTCAGGCACTCAATTTTCCCAAGCGTTCCTCAATGGCGGCCATCCGCTCCATCACGGGGTCAAGGCGATCGGCTACAGCTTTGTCTACAGTGTCTACAATTTCTGTAGACGCGACGCTATCATTGCTTCGTGTAAACAAATCTGTAGGTCTTGTAGACAGTGTAGACAGAGGCACTGTAGACAGTGTAGACGTACCTGAAACTTCCTTGAGAATGCGTTGTGCAGCTTGACTAAGTGACTCACCGTCTAGCTTCTGAGCTTCTATCCAGTTCAGGAAGTGACCGGATGCTCTGAATGATACGACTTGACTTTGACTCATTGTAGACACCTGTATACAGTATTTGTCTACAGTAACTGATATCTGTCTACACTGTCAACATTTTGTCTACAAGGCTAGTAGACATAAAGCCTACTAGCCACGATTCTTGACTCAGCCGAGGGTTAAAGCTTCATCAGGTCAGAAGCGTCAAATTCACCTTGCCGAATATTCTTAACAGGCTTATCGAACCTGACCAAGTAGCTAGTGCCAGCACGGCTGTAGAGATTGTCCACAACCTCACCTCGTGCACCTTGATAGATGCCGCCAACATCCTTGACCACAACCCGATCGCCTATCTCAAAAGTTCTAGGCTTCTTGGCAGAGGTTGCCGTAGATTTAGCGGTTTCTGTAGTACGGCTCATCATTGAGGACTGAGAGGTTTCAGGAGAAGGCGTAAAAGTGTCCCCAATGTCCCCATTAGAGCTCAATCCTATATTTGGCATGGTTTTGGAATTGGGGACAGGGGTGTCCCCAATGTGTCCCCAATTGTCCCCATTAGATTGACTTGATGGGGACACTGTGTCACTTAATGGGGGTATTGGGGACATAGTGGGGACAGGGGTGTCCCCATTTGTAACGCTTACGGTGTCTAGCTTGTAGCCCATTGGGGACATTGGGGACACGTAAGTGAGAGAGAATAAAATACTTCGCCCTTTACTTGTAACCTCTCCATAATTCATGGCTACTAATTCCGCGAACCATTCTTGAATTTCTTGATTTGACTTTCGGTGCTTTCCGTTGAAGGTCTTACTTACTTCGCGAACTGATACCGCGCCACCATTGCGTTCTGCCAGCGAGATGATTTTGGCGAGATTGCTTTCAAGTGCATCGGGACTGCAAACCTCAATATTTATGCTCAAAGCTTGCTGTGTCGTGTACTCAACCCACTTGATAGCAGCAGCAACTTGACAGGCAGGAATCTTAGAGGAAACCTCAATCCCCATGTGTGCAGCGTGGATACAGTGCAGGATGGTTGCGACGCGGCCAACTTTCTCAGCAGCCTTACCTAACATCGCCCGCATCCCTTGTTTGGGATGATTCAGTCGGAGTCGCTGGCAGTGGTTGTAGTAGTCCACAAACAACTTTCGGGCTTCCTCATCTAGCTCGAATTGCATCATCGGGATAGCGTCCACCCTTTCGTAGAGCGCTTGCAGCATTGGGTTGATGTCAATCTTTGACACCCCTAAAGTTATCTGAGTTAACGCTGGTGGCTGTTGCACAAAGTCAAATCGGGCAAAGGTTCCGTTATCGTCACTGCCATCCCCCAGAAAGGGTTCTAAGACCTTGGGTTGAATGTTTCCGTAAATAGAAAGGGAGACAGCACCGACGTTGACTGTAGTGCCGGCTGCACGTGCCACTACAGCACCGTTACCGCTCCAACATTCCAGCAAGTCCTCTTTGTCACTTCCCTTACCACTGCGGTACTGGTTGGCTGATTTGAAAAATCCTGCAAGCTCATCGCACAGCCAGAGTATTCCTTGAATGGGATTCCGTCCTACCATCCCCGCTATCCCCTCCCATGTAGCTTTAGTGATATAGGGGATTGTTTCTACAGGGGCATCAGGCGCGGGGCCCTTGTCCTCATCCTTGCTGTTTTTCCATTGTTCGAGCTCCTCTTTGTAGGCTTTTTCTTGGGCATTGAACTTCTCCTGATTCTTTTGCCGCATTGCTGCTAGCGGGTCTGTAATCATGGCGTTCAATACCGGAGTCTTCATCTGGCTTGACTCAGCGATTAGAGCTCCGAAGTAGCCAAAAGTCCGACACCGATACCTGTTCCATTCCTCCACAAGCATTGTGCTGCTGCCATTTTTTAAGAATCTTGAGACACCCGAAATCAGTGCCAGCGCGTAACACTCAGGCTTGAGGTTCATGCGTCGCGCTACTTCTTCGATCGGAGCGGCCAGAGATTCAGGGAAGATTTCGGAGAGTTTGACGCTGGCAGACTTGGAGGCAAGCAGTTGTTCAATTCCGACTCTCGTGTCTTCCTTGTTGGCTTCTTGCTCGGACTCTTGCTCAAGCTCGCGATAAATCTTCCAGACATCGGCAGAGTTGAGACGGTACTTTTGGGCGAGCTCGGAGATTTTAAGCTGTAGCTGAGATTTCTTGAGGTCGGACTCTAGCAGTTCTTCAATCTCTCCCCCTAGCTCAGAGATGTGGGGAACTTGAAATGGTTCAGGACGGACAACTTTTGCTGTTGCCTGCGAGGGAGTTGCGAAAATTTTCTTCTCTCCGATCGCCGCCTTTACTTGGCTCAGTGAAAGTTTTTCGTGGTCGATCCAGTCAGCAATGTCTAAGCCCTGATTCTTGGGTAAGTTCTCCCACGCCTTAGACTCTGGGAATGGATAGATCCACATCGCATCGGGGAAAAACTTAGCAACTTTTTCGGCGTGTTTCATTCCCGGTTCATCGCGATCGGGAATGATAACGACAACCTTTGTGTCTTTCAGATCCTTCGCGTCGGTGTGGGTAAATTTTCCAGCCCCGCCGATGTTAGTAGTTGCGGGTATCCCTATATTCCAGAGGGCGTCAGCGCAAGTTTCACCTTCGACTATGAAAATCGGTTGGCCTTGCGCGATCGCCTTTTTGATATCGGCGTAGCAATAAATCGGGATACTGGCGCGGTCAACTTTATTTGTGTCCTCTTCCTCTCCTAAACCAGGCAACCACCGTTTTTTGTCTTTGTCCCAGCGTTCTTGCCAGATGTTCTTCTTGCCTTCGCCGTCGTCTTCGCGACAGACCCGTGCCAGTCGCGAACCGTCGCGGGCCGGATATTCCCAGTAGCGAATACCTTTGGGTCGGATATCTTTGGTAGTTTTTTCTTTGAAGACGTACACACCGCAGCGGTCATCAGAACTTGTGCCGTCAAAATGCCACAGGTCAGGCTGTTGAGTTTTGGTGTGGTCAAAGTTTTGATGGCAGAGAACCATCTTCCCGTCGTGACTGATACGGCAGTCGCGGTCTTTGGTGCGTCCGCAGACCGGGCAAGGATTAGACTTGCGGCTGCTGATAAGATTTCCGCGAACACTTGAAACTTGACCGCCGATCGGAGTAGAATTGTTGTACACGAAATTTAGCTCGCCCACAGCGAGTTGAATGTGGATAGATGCAAAAGCCGTTCTTTCGAGTCGCCAAAACAAGAGAGGGACGGTTTTTTGCTGTGTGTATTTGTTGATTTTTTGAGCAATTAACAAGGTTGGCGACGCGCTCGTGTCGCCTAACCCCGATTGCACATTAGAGGATTAGGGAAATACTGGCCCCAGGTTACTGTTGCTATCCGACGGCATCTCTCTCACCTGTAGGCATAAGCGCTTCCCTTAATCCCTTTTTCTCAGCCGCAGAGCCAGGTTGACTTCACTTCGGATAAGCGCGCATTCTCATTATAGGAGTCTTGCGCCTTGACATAAACCGAAAACGTAAAAAAAACGTACCGAAAACGTACCAAAACTCACTCGTCGGGTTTAAAGGTAAAAGCACTAGACGAGTGAGTCAGAACAAGGCTTTCGGCGCCGCCAAGTCAGAGGGACTCTTGTCCGAAATTTCGGACGGATTTTTCTGCACCCTGACCACCCAAAACAGCATCCCACGGTCGAGGTTGTGGTTCCCCCGGTGTTGGTGTTTCCGGGACTGCTACCCCAAGATGAGGTAATTGCAAGTCGTTGAGGTAGTAAGCGTACTGATTGCCATCCCCTCGTTGCGGGTAGAACTTGCCGTTAGTTTTCCAGAAGAAATCTTTACCTCGCAAAACCGCCAATACTAACTCTATTTCTGACTTAGTACCAGTCAATCTTAGGGCTGCTGTTGTTGGGATGTTTGGCTGTTTAGTCATTACTTTCCCCCTTCACAAACGGCATCAAGAATTCATACTCAGCCTTCGCGTCCCGGTAAGCTTGGCTACTGCCTGCCGACACTCCCCAAACTTCTTTAAGGATTTTATTCTTGCCAGTGATGCCCTTGGCGTGGCATCGCAGAATTAGTTCGATTTGTTCGCGCTGCTTGGTGGATAAATTCACTACTGCGAGTTCGCCAGAATCCCCAGAAGTCTGATTCAGTAGCAGTTCCAGTGATTCTCTTATCGAATTGAGTTCTGTCTCTTGTTCGTCTGTTCGTTCGTTTGTTGCCAGAATTTGTTCTGCTTCCTGTTGTCTTTGTTTCTGAGAAATGTATACGCTGGCACTGATTTCATCCTCGATATCTTCCTTAATCGCTCTCAGTTTCAGTTTCTCGATTTCTCCCTCGGCTGCTAGTTGACGGGCGATATTGCCAGCGGTAACAGCACAAGCAATCGCAGCACACAAACTGACACCTTGCAGCGCTTTGTGAGTGTCTAGCTTTTTGTCCAGGGCTGCTAGTGGAGTCAGCCAAAGAACTACAGAAGATGCACTCAATACAAACAGTTTTAGCTGCATGAATCCTCCCCCTTTTTGAGCGAATGATAACTACCATTAACTGATTCGGCAATATGCTGTGCTGTGGCGTCCCAGTCGATAGCATCACAGTCCTCTTTGATTTCCTCAAAAATCAAGTTTTGCAGCCAATCTTCAAATTCTACGCGATAGTCAGAGCCGTCACTATCAAACAGTTCTAAGGTATTTTTGTCTCGTCTAACGGAGTTGAGATACACTATACCCTCTGCCTTTTTAAGCTCAACCCAATGAGAGAAAACTTCCTCAAAGTTTATTCCTAGCTGCATAGAAACACCCCCAAACCAATCAGCAACATCGCTAAACCGCCGATTAAAACAGCCTGTAAGTCAGCCACTGAAATCTTAAGCAACTTACTCAGGGAGTAGTCAAGCAACCAGCTTAACCCCCAAGCAATCGCAATCGCTGCTAACAGGAATGAGACGGCTTTCATCGCCATTGGATGCAGACTCGCTATCCACCCCAAAAGGGAGAAAGCGACGCATCCGGCAACGAAGTAGTTAGCCAGATACATCGCTTTCATTATTTCTTGCCTCCACAATAAACTTTGAGATAACACGGAAGCCCCGGTGCTATCTCTTTCATGTGCTTGGATGCTGCGTTTAACGCGTCGTAAGCATCAATCTGATGCTCCGATTCAAGCCCAATTACTCGGATAGTTCGCTCAGTCGAGGGGTCAATGGCGAAAACTTCGCGGTGATACTTTTTCATTTTTTGCCTCCTAGCACTGCATCCCAAGGGCGGGGTTGGGGAGTAGCTACAGCGGGGGCGCGAAAATTCTTTAAGGCAGATGAGTAGCGGTTAGGACTGACAGCCTCGCCTAATTTAAGTTCGCTGCCTTGCGTGAAGGTAAAGCCATTTGCTTGCAGGGCTTCCTTCATTGCCTCTATCTCTTCCTTTGTGCCTGAGAGCCAGATATATTCCATTAGTTCGCCCCCGTCAATTTTGCTTTAATCGCATCAATCCGGGTGCGGGCATCGCTGTCAGCTTTATCAAGTCTTAGCCCTTGCTTGGCATATCCTTCGCGTAGCCCGTGTAGTCCTTTGGCGTAGGTAGTAGTTGCCCTTATCTTCTTTTGTTCATTGCCAGCCACTACGCCTTTGTATTGGTAGTGGGCTTTATGTACCTTCGTATCAGCGGTATCAATCCGAGAAAGCGCCCCGTACATCTGTTTGGCGTACTTAGCACCAGATTCTTTCTCTGTTGCCAGTGTCCGCACTGCTTTTGCCTCTTCCTTTGAGGCATAGCGGGGAGTATCAACCACCGGCACAGAACGGATTGAATCAAAATTGCCGGGATTCATTGGGCTTAAGGCTTGTCCATCAGTGGCGGCCAATACCTTAGATTTGTCGATTGCGTGTCCGCCGTCGTTGCTGGTAGTCATTTTTCCAGCATCAGAATTGCCGCCGAATAGGCGTAGTTGTAAGCTCATAATTTTGTCCCGATTTGAATGTTGATGCGAACTGGGGATGGGAATAAATTCAAGGGATTGATTTGTCGCCACATAGACATCGCCAGCACAAACACCCCCGCCGATGCGAGTACAAGTGCGATGAGTTGCCCAAAGTCAACCCAGTCTAAAAAGCTGGTGGAAGTCTGGCGGGTAAAACCACACACAGGGAACGAACCGTCGTTAGTCCAATCTAGGGTGTCTACACTGTCTACACGTTCTGAGTCAAGCGGTTCAGGCGTGGTGTCTACAGTGTCTAGCACTATGTCTAGTGGTACGTCTAGCACCGTGTCAAGCGATTCACCGTCAACGAGGTACAGTTCCAGCAGCGCTTCCCATGTAGCAGTTTTGCTGAGTTTCCCGAACTGTCTGGCGTCTTCATTGGTGAAGCCACGGTCAAAGGCGATCGCCTTTAGTTGGTCAATGCGACGGTAGCTGACAGTGGGCTTAGTCATGGCTAACAAGCCTCAAATCACCGCCAATAGTCAAGTGTTCGTCAAAGCAGGGATAGGAAGAATCCGGCATCCCCCCACTCGTCCAACTGATTAGGTAAGCCCAAGTTTGTTCGTAAGGATGCCAGCAAATACCAAGCACTTCCCCGTACTCAATACAGTCCTGGTCAAATTCGTCAGTCCAGTGGTCAGAGACTTTGTTGCCGATGCAGAATTTCGAGGTCGGATATTTCTTAGGGCTTTCAATAGCTGACTGAGAACGCGGCACAAAAAACAGCAAAGCGGCCGATGCGATTTTCTGCAATAACTCGCGACGGGGAAACATTAAGAGTTGCGATCGTCCGTTAGGACAATCGGCTGAAAGTGGCATAATTTATAGGCTCCAAACGTTGAGATAGAACGGTTTGGGGAAGTCGTGGTTTGTTCGGTGTGACTAGCACCGCTCAACCGCGCATCAATCTTCCTTAGTTACTCACGATTGCAGACTTACACTTCCTTGTCAACACAGGGACTGTAAAGTTTTGTTTCAAGTTATTCGGCAAGCAACTCCATCACTTCGTGGGGCGTAATGCCGTAAATAGCGGCTAGCAGTTTGACATTTTTCACATCACTTCCTAACTGTTTAAGCACTCCAATTGCACTACCCAATGGAATAGCTTCTGTTGTGGACTGAGTTAGTAAATCAATCGTTGTCTGAGTATTGGCTCGTTTTTTATAAGTACCTTCATTCATCTGTGTTGAATGCCCCAAACTCTTAGCTCTTGTCTCCTGAGACATCCCGGCCATTTGACCGTTGAGATTCGCTAAGTGACGTAAAGCGTGGGTTTGGGTAAAGCCTTTGTCCCATCTTCTTAAGATAGTTTGTGCGCGGTCACTGTATAGCCCACTAATCGTCTTTGGATTGTTTGACGATGTTCTAACATCAGGCAAGTTGCCTGACTTGATTTCTAAACATTCCATCAAATCAGGATGAGTAGGAGGGAGCATGGGTATACACAACCTGTAGCCCGTCTTAGTTGTAGTATCTAGTAACGTCTTATCGCCTACTACGGCAATCATTTGTTTGTTTATCGGTTCATTCAAGGCAGGAATAATAACACCATCTTTCGTCTTAAATGGCTTGTCAATATTCTGAATCGCAAAAACTTCATGAACTCGAAAGCCATACACCAACTGCATTGAGAATACCCACATCCACCGCCTACGTGATTCCAAATGGTATCGTTTGTTGTTGGGAACAGCTAAAACCAATTCGCGAAGTTTTAAAAACTCATCAACCGATAAAGTTTGAAGGTCTTCACGAAATTCTGTTTGTCTACCGTCAATCTCTTTGAGCCTGCCCAATAAGTCGGTACTGTTAATAGTCTCAGCAAGTTTTTTCATGGCAGACAAGCAATTTTTAAAGCAGTTGGTTCCTTGTTTTTTGCCGTTAACTGCGGACAGAATATCTGTTAGGTTTACGACCCTATCTTGTGGCAACAGCTTATAGTAGTCACCGTAAACGGCACTCCAAGTACGTTGCTGACTAATACTACTCCTGTCACGTTGTTGACGGCGTTTAGTGCGTCCATCCCAGTATTCTTTCTCTACTTTTGTTATCGCCTGACCAAACGTTATCAAATCATTTTTGATGACGTTTTTATCCAAAATAACATCATCATACCAGGCTAAAAACCGACTCTCGCTAGAGAAGGACTGTAAACCGCTAGCAACTAGATGAGCTTTCCTCAGAGCATCAGTGATACCTTGCATGGTCAGGTAGCACCCACAAGTCTTGTTGACCCGCTTGTCACCTAACTTGAATTGCAACGTTATGTAACCACCACTCGCTTTCCTGTCTCTTTTTAGCCCTACGCCCTTGGGGCATTCTTTCTGTGCTTGTTGGAAGTAGTCTAGAATCCGCTCGTAGCCAACAAGGTAGTCTGCGGTGGTACTTGCAGTGACAGGATTAGATTTTTCGCTCATCTCTCGCTCCCTACTCTGATAGTGCTGATTTCGACTGATGCACTCAGCCTACAGCAAGTCGCTCAGTGTTCGCTCAAATCAAAAACAGGACTTTCAGAGTGGGTGCAAAAAATGGCTAGAACGACGGAAATTCGTAATTCAAGAGCGAGGCTTTGATTCAAGTCCTGCCGTACCCGTAGATAAAACCTAATAGCATCAACGCTTTGAGCCGTTCTTTACCGAAAAGTAGAGAGCGGCTTAAACCTTATTTGTTTCGCATTTGTTTCGCATTTTGTTTCGCACAACAAA
Organism: Microcoleus sp. D2_18a_B4; assembly: GCF_036702475.1. Lineage (NCBI taxonomy): Bacteria > Bacillati > Cyanobacteriota > Cyanophyceae > Oscillatoriales > Microcoleaceae > Microcoleus > Microcoleus sp. D2_18a_B4. The sequence continues at coordinate 54,601 of NZ_JAUBTL010000037.1, read as the reverse complement.
TGCGAAACACTGCCTATCTGGGTCAGGTGGTATCCCGGCATCCTGTCGGTAGACACTGCTACCCTTCTGAGTATAGGTTTGCCACAGCCGATGTGCTATCATAAAAAGTCGATTGTGTCAATAGCCTAGCTCCTGCGATGTTCAAACAGCAACAGCAGGTTGTGGGCCGAGTAGCCCTCAGAGGTTATCCTTAGTAATCAGGCTAGTTTCCGACAGGTTTGGATATGTTCCCAACAACTCTATTTCATGTTCCCCAAAATTTAATGCTATTACTCGACCGCAGCGCGATCGACCAATTAGAGCCCCTATTGGCGCAAGCAACCGGAATGCCTATAGTTGCATCGGAAAATACGGCAACAATTGCGCTCGTATTGGTTGCTCTGGGAATTCTGGGTTGGGGATTTTATCGCGCCAGACCTTTTGGCAAACTGGGAATTTTGGCTTGGTTGCAGTCTGTTGCGCTGATGAGTCCCTGGCTGCTGTTCTTTGGTTTGTTCGCCGCCGGAATTTACCTCAATCTAGTGGCGGTATTGTTGCTGCTAGTGGCATCCACGGGATTGTACATTTATCTGGGCCGGCAATTGCGTAAGGCTGCATCTGATACAGTGCTGCCGAGGCCGGATGCTGCTGAGGTAAAGTCCCAAAGCGATGCTTTCTCGGCCCCTGAGTCGCAGCGACCACCAGGCCCAGAAACCATTAAGATCGTCACCTCGTCGCCTGCGAATAATGAATTACAAATTATTCCCGTTCCAGTGGAAGACCTCAAGGCAATTAAAGGCATCTTTGGAATTGATACTTTCTTTGCCACAGAAACGATTCCCTATCAAGATGGGGTAATCTTGAAAGGCAATCTCCGGGGAGACCCAGAACAAGTACACTCACGTTTGACGGCAAGTTTGGAAGAAAGATTAAACGATCGCTACCGTCTATTTTTAGTAGAAAATCAGGACGAGAAGCCCGTAGTTATTATCTTGCCCAGCACCAACGACCCGCAGCCAACAACGGTGTCTCAAAAAATCCTAGCAGTCGTGCTGCTGCTGGCAACAATTGCTACTAGCTTAGAGACAGGCGGTTTGCTGCTAAGTTTCGATTTCTTTAACTCGCCGGCTAGATATCTAGAAGTTTTGCCAATTGCAGCGGGAATTTGGGCGGTTTTAGGCTCTGGGGAAATTGCTCGCCGAGTGCTGGCAAATCGGTACAAGGTTGGCTTGAGTTGGCCGTTTTTTATACCAACTTTGCAGATAGGTTGTTTTGGCGCGATCGACCGTTTTGAGTCGCTGCTGCCCAACCGTAAAGTTTTGTTTGACATAGCTTTTGCCGGGTCAGCGGCTGGGGGAATAGTTTCTGTGCTAATGCTGGTAACGGGTTTGCTGCTGTCTCACCCCGGCAGTTTGTTTCAAATTCCCGCAGAATTTTTCAAGGGCTCGGTTTTGGTCGGAACTTTGGCAAAAGTGGTTTTGGGTTCGGCGTTGCAGCAGCAGATTGTTGACGTTCACCCGCTGGTAGTTATCGGTTGGTTGGGCTTGGTAATAACGGCGATTAATTTGATGCCGGCGGGACAGTTGGACGGGGGTAGAATCGTGCAAGCCATCTACGGTCGGAAAATAGCCAGCCGCACTACTTTGGCGACTTTTGTGGTGCTGGCCATCGTTTCTTTAGTTAATCCTTTGGCCCTGTATTGGGCGATCGTGATTCTGATTTTACAGCGGAATCTGGAGCGGCCGAGCCTCAACGAGCTGACTGAGCCTGACGACGCTCGCGCCGCTTTGGGTTTGCTAGCTTTGTTCTTGATGATTGCTGCGCTGTTGCCGTTGACTCCGGCTTTGGCTGGCCGTCTGGGAATCGGGAACTAGCAGTAGTCGGGCATCTTTGGTAATAGGCTCTTGGGTTGCGGTAAATTAGTGGAATCTAGGAATTGAGCGATCGAACTGAGAACTGAAGGGCGATCGGGTTCCTAACTACTAATTTCCAATTAAGAGCCCCGCCCGGGGCAATTTATCTATTACCAAAAGTTGATTTTTTTATAACCCAAAATTTGTTTAAACTTGATCAATTAAGTTTAAATAACTTATCTGAGCCTATAGGATAAAGTCATGGCTAATCAACTTCCTCCTGTATTGGTAACTTTTGATGCAGATGTTTTAATGACTGGCAGAACCCAAGTGTGGCAAGAATATTCCAAGGTGGGAACTTGCTATATCCCGGAAGTAGTGTACGACGAAATAGATCGTCTGACAGGGCAAGCGGTGGAAAAAGCTCAAGAGCAAGTAGCTAGAGAGTTTATGCGATTTTTTGCCGACAGTGGCTGGATTGCAACTGACGCTCAGGAAACACACCGAGCTCTCGAACCTTCGATCAAAAATCAAAGCAAGCCAGCAATGCTCGTGGTGGCCACGGCTCAGTGCGTTTACGGTTTGGCTCAGGAACACCCGGAGGCATTGGTGATTTTTGTTTCCAACAGCCAGCCTCTGCTGAAGCGGCTGGCTTCTGTAGGCGCTACGAATCTCTGCGGGATTACCGGGGCGATGCTGTTAAATTGGGCGAGGAAAGGGGAACGCCCGCCGGCGGCGACTCAGCAATTGCAAAGTTTGATGCGTACCCTCGCCGAGCGCAAATCGACTCAGCGCCCTAACAGCAGAATTCAGGATGCTGCTGTTGGCCAAACGGGGGCTTCTGCTAGCAAGTTAACGGGAACCCGCGCCGCTTCGGAGCTAAAATCGCCCAGCAGTTTTACTAAAACTAATAAAACGGGTTTGACTCAGAAGCGCAGTGCGAGTTCGCGCCCCAAAACGTCGCCCCGCAGTCGCGAGGAGTCGATAGATTACGAGCCGGCTGTATATCGCATGAAACATATTACACCTCCGAAAAAAAGGAACAGCGGTTTTCTGTCTAGTGCGTTCAATTTTTTGGGAGCGTTATTTTTCTTGACGGTAGCGGTAGGTATTTTGTGGCGAGTGTTCGATGTTAAGGGTTTTAGAAAGACTTTTGTGCCGGCTCTACCACAGCCTGTGCAACAATTTGTTAAGTCGATCGACCCTAAATAATCTGGTTTTCTGAAAATTTCACCTTCTGATCCCCTGGCATCGGAATAATAAAATCGAGTCAACACTTAACACTCAACCATTCAGTTTTTCGACTCCTCCTTCTACAACCCACAGTCAACAGTCAACAGTCAACAGTCAACAATCATGATGAGTGCAACCGGAATTGATATCATTCAGTATTTAAAGCTGGTGCTGTTCCTTCCACAGGTCGAATAATGACCGGTTTATTAGTAGATCGTTGCTCAAAAAGTGCCTTGAGTGCCAAGTCAAGACTTTCGGCCATGACGATGCGGTTTTCGTAGGCAGCAATAACTCTGATTAAAGTCGGCAAACTATTGCGTTCGGCTTCTAAGTAAAGAGGTTCCACATACAGTAAAGATTGTTCAATGGGAATTACTAATAAGTTTCCTTGAATGGCTTTTGAACCCTGGCGATTCCAGAGAGAGATTTGTTCGGAAATAACCGGATCTTGGTTAATTAAAGCTTCTATTTGTTCCGGGCCGTAAACTAATCGCTGTTTGGGGAATAAATACAGCAGCAATTTTCCGTACTCGCTACCATCCGATCGCCCTGCAATCCAAGCAATTAAATTGTTACGACTTACTGGTGTAAAGGGAAGCAGCAAAATAAATTCTTCGGCTTTTTCAGTTGGCAGCTTCATAATCAAATAATAGGGTGATACGGGCTGCTGTTCGCTGCCATAAATTTCATTGGGAACTCGCCACAAATCCTCCCGATTGTAAAATACTTGCGGGTCTTCCATATGATAAGTTAGCAAGCGTTCTGATTGAATGCTCAGCAAATCTACAGGATATCTGATATGTTTGCGGAGAGCCGGAGGCATTTTGTCTAGGGGTTTGAAGAGTCCGGGAAAGATAGCCATCCAACTGTTAATAATCGGATCGGAGGGATAGGCAACGTAGAAGTCAACAGACCCGTTGTAGGCATCAATCACTACTTTAACGGAGTTGCGGATGTAGTTAAACTCATGATTTCCGGGGTCAGAATACGGATAGCGATCGCTCGCTGTATAGGCATCGATAATCCAGTAAAGATAGTTGGGAGATTTATCAGTGACCGAGGGTGAAGGTTTAATCTCGTTGCCATTTTCATCTTTTTCTTTTTCTATATCATCATTGCTAAGATTGGCGTTCGCTACTACTAAATACGGGTCAGAATCGTAGCGTAAAAAAGGAGCTATCGCCCGGACTCTTTTATTAATATTTCGCCGGTAGAGCAATTTAGTTTCTGGCGTAAAATTGCGCGTCAGTGCCATTTGCCAATTTTTGAGATAATTAGCAAACAGCCAGCGCCGCCACATAGAACCGATCGCAATTCCGCCCCTACCGCTGTAAGTATTGTAAACATTGTCTTCGCCGCTGGGATAGTCGAATTCTTTGACTTTTGTGGGCGCCATCGCTTCTGTATCGGTGATTTCGCCGTAGTAAATTCGCGGGTAGCCGATCGGAATACTGGCCCGAATTCGATCGCTGGTTACTTCCAAAGCAGTCTCCCCTTCCTGGGCTGCAACTCCAATATCTTTGACGAAATAATCGGGTAAACCGCCGACACCGACTGTATTTACCGGAGAAAGAGTAAAGCCGTAACCGTGAGTGTAAATCAGGTGTTTGTTCACCCAAGTTTGAGCTTCGGGGGCAACTGCCGTGTAATCTAATTCCCGCGCTGCCAGAAACACTTGTTGGCTTTCAGAATCTCCCTTTTTTGCTTTTTCATTTTTGATTGTGTAGCGCTCTATATCGGCATCAGGAAATGTATAATAGGGTCTAATTTGCTGTAACTGTCGGGTGGTTTGCAGCAGCGGCTGCTTGTCCCACAGCCGGATGTTGCTAATAGTAAGTTTATTTTTTTCTAAGTCGGCATAAGTAAGTTTTCCGGCGGGATCGAAAGTTTTTATTTCTATATTGTTGAGGTCAAAGGCTTCTTGAGTAAAGGCAATACTGCGCTTAATGTAGGGCTTTTCCCTTGCTAATTCGTTAGGTTTAACTAGGAGTTGCTGCACAATTGTTGGCAGCAGCCAAGTTCCCAACAAGCTTAAAGTTAGCCACGCTATAATAATCTTTTTTATGAGTTCATGTTTTATTTTGAATGGGTAAACTTGCCACAGCATCAAAACGGCGATCGCCCCCGCCAAAATACTCAAAAATCCATACCAGGGCAGCCGTACCGTTACGTCAGCATAATTCGCCCCGTAAGTAACGTCTCCCCGCGAATACAGCAATGCGTAGCGCCCCAGCCAGTAGCGGAATGCAACGGCTAGCATGGAAGCTGCACCCAACCCGTACAAGTGCCGCTGCTGCGATCGAGAAAACCCCAAAAATCTCCCTTGACTCAGGCTATTTCCCGATAGCAAATATGTTAAAGCACAAGATACTAAACTGTACAAAAATACAACTGTCAGCCAGAATCCTAGCAAATCTAAGATTGGCAAAATAAATACATAAAAGCTAATATTTTGATGGAAAAGAGGGTCGGTTGTGTTAAAATTAATAGGGTGAAAATATTGCAAAACATTTGTCCAGCGACTGGTGGCAATCAGCCCGATCGCCAAACTGAGAAAAAGGGCGATCGCCCGCAGCCAAAAATCAGGCTTAATTACCACAGCTAAAATTGCCCCCAGCAGCAAGCCCAACTGCCACCAGCGAGAAAATAGCTGCACCCCTATTTGTTGGATTGACTCAATTCCCAACTGCACGGGCGGTGCAGGCAAATTGCCAGCTATACGGAAATAGGCGATACTGCTTGCAGCTAACAGCCCGCAGTGAATTACTATAAAAGTTGCGATCGAACTCAATCCGAATACCGTCAACAGCAGCCAGGAAAAGGTAAGTTGGGATTTAGCAACAGGTAATTCGTAATTCTTCCCAGTTTTGTTGGTTCTTAGTGGAGCGAATAGCGCCCCCGCAATCGGCGATTTCATTTCCTCTGCGGGATGTTCCAGGCGGCGGGCTAAAGCCAAATTTCCGAGCAAAAAGGCAGAAGAAACAGCAATTGCGATCGTCCCCAGCAACCCTTGAGTTTTCAGCTTTAACAGAAAAACCTGAAGATATCCAACTTCCTGAAACCAGAGAATTTCTGCCGAAATGCGGGAGGCAAACTCAACAACCAGCCCTAGCCCCGCAATCAGTAGGATTATTTGATAAATTCGCCTATTAGTCATTAGTTATTAGTCATTAGTTATTAGTCATTAGTTATTGGTGGAATGATAACTGATATCAGGTTCGAGCAATTTACCCTCCCGAATGATGCTTTTGCCGCAAGGGTTGCAGGCATTTTTATTCATGGTAATTTACCGGACATAATATGACTCCTGCTTTCGGGTCAACTGACTAATGACTAATGACTAATGACTAATGACAAACTAGCTGTACTGCTGATTGACATCCACATCCAAATTAAACAGTGTTTGCAAAGTTTGCATCGCTTGCCGCCGCGCCTCAATATCCTGCTGAGCGCGTAACTGTACCATCGGATCGTGCAAAATCTTATTCACAATCCCCCTGGTTAAAGATTCAATCACATCTTGATGTTTCTCCGAAAATTCCGAACCCAGACGCGATAAAGCTTTTTCTAACTCTTGTTCCCGAATCAATTCTATCTTATCCCGCAAACAGCTAATAGTAGGAACAGTTTCCAGACTGCGCCACCAGAGATCGAAAGCCTCTACTTCCTGTTCCAGCAAGCCCTGAGCTTCCATTGCCATTTTGCGGCGGCTTTCGTGATTTTGAGCTACCACTGCTTTCAAGTCGTCCACATTAAACGATCGCACATTAGCGAGTTCGTTCGCATCTGAGTCAATGTTGCGTGGCACAGAAATATCCACCAACATCAAAGGGCGATTCGGGTCTAAAACCGCTTCCAATTTAGCTTTATTTAACAGCGGATCGGTAGCTGCCGTACTGGTAAAAACCAAGTCAGAACTGGCAATTACCTGCATCATTTCCGAGAGCTGATACAGGTGCAATTGAGCATCTTTAAACTGACCGGCCAACTCCAGGGCGCCGCGCACAGAGCGGTTAACTATCGAAATATGGCTAGCTCCTTTTGAAAGCAAATGCTGCACCAAAAGCCGCGACATTTTGCCAGCACCGATAATCGCAATTTTGCTGCTTGCTAAATGCTGACCCTTCATTTGAGCCAATTCTGCCGCCGCCGAACTGATCGAAACCGCACCGGTACCTATGCTAGTTTCCGTGCGAACTCGTTTCCCTGCTGTGAGAGCTTGCTTGAACAAGCGCTCTAAAATTCTGCCTACACCTTTGTACTGCTGGGCTAGTTTGTGAGTTTGTTTCACCTGAGCCAAAATTTGTCCTTCTCCGAGCACCAAACTGTCGAGGCCAGAAGCCACTCGCATCAAGTGCATCACCGCATCTTCGTGCAGCAAAATAAACAGGTGAGGGCGCAAAGACTGCACATAAACTTTACTGCATTCTGAAAGGAACTGAATAACCTCTCGCACTCCCGGCTCCGACTCGCTGGTAACAATATAAATTTCTAAGCGGTTGCAAGTGCTGAGGATGGCAACCTCTTGAATGTGCGGGTAGCCGCGCAATTGGGCGATCGCGGCTTCAACTTTCTGTTCTGGAATGCTCAGTTTTTCGCGAACTTCTACCGGCGCTGTTTTGTGGCTGAGACCTACGACTGCAATATTCATATCTGTGATTTGTCACTATTTCTTTCTTAGTTGTTAACAGTCACCTGTTATTAGTTCTTAGTTTATCGCTAATTGCTAATCATCGGTGACTGTTAACATTTAACTGTTAATTGTTAACATTTAACTGTTAACCCCTAACTAATCACTAATTCAATTGCAAAGATTTCGGCTGGTCAAACATATGGATTGTATCCACAAACCGAGCAGTTTTCGACTGAGAAGAAATTACCAAACTTTCAGTGCGAGCGCCGCCGCCAAAGAAGCGAACTCCATTCATCAGCGTTCCGGGAGTAATCCCGCAAGCTGCAAACAGAACTGTTTCTCCAGATGCCAGCTCTTCAGCATTGTAAATCTTGTCTGGGTCTGTGATGCCCATGTCTTTCAGGCGGGCGATATTGCTCTCTTTGCTTTCACCGATCAAACCAGTTTTTACAACAGCCGGATCGTAAATTAACTGCCCTTGGAAGTGACCGCCCAAGCAGCGCATTGCTGCTGCGGAAATCACACCTTCGGGTGCTGCGCCAATACCCATAAGTGCGTGGATGTTGGAACCAGAAAACGCGCAAGAAATCGCTGCCGAAACGTCGCCGTCGCTGATCAGCCGAACTCTTGCACCCGCTTGCCGAATTTCATTAATTAAATCTTTGTGTCGGGGGCGATCCATGACCACCACCACCAAATCTTCAACACCGCGGCCGAGACAATCAGAGATAATTTTGAGGTTTTGAGTCGGCGTTTTGCGAATATCTACATGATTCTTAGCAGCCGCCGGAGCAGCCAATTTGTTCATGTAGAAATCCGGTGCCGCAAACAAACCACCTTTTTCAGAAATTGCCAAAACTGCCATCGAACCGTTTTGACCGTAAGCCACCAGGTTAGTACCTTCGCAGGGGTCAACAGCGATGTCAATTTCGATCAATTCATCTAGGTTGCAGACATCTTTGGCATCTTCGCGGGTACAAATACCTACTTGTTCCCCGATGTAAAGCATCGGTGCGTCATCGCGCTCGCCTTCGCCGATCACGATGCGGCCGCGCATATGAATTTTGTTCATGCGCTCCCGCATGGCTTCTACAGCCACTCTGTCAGCTTCATCTTTTTCGCCTTTGCCCATCAAGCGAGCGGAGGCGATGGCTGCCTGCTCAACTACTTCGATGATCTCTAAACCGATTACATTGTCCACGAACTAGATCCTCCCAACTGCTGATGCGTGCCTTGTGCTATTTTGCACTCCCAGCCATCAAGTTTATCAGAGGCGGGGATCTGTGCGAGCGCAAGCAGTTGGTTAGTTTGTGTTAACTTTTGCTTCTTTGAGACTGGGGCTGGAAAATCTGAGTCCCACAAGCTCAAAGATCGATCGCCCCAATACTTCACTCTTGCTTGGAGGATCGCACGCTAGCCCCGTCTCAGACGCGGCTAAATCGCGGAGTCCAGAGGCTCAGGGGCAGCGAGCGGCTGTTTCAGGCAACTTGTCATCGCGAGTGCCGTTAAAGGTTTTATGATTAGTTTGCGATCGCACGATTTCTCAGAAACCTGGTTGCTAACCCGGAATTTATCGTTACTAAACCCAAAATTTTGGTAGAAACCGGGTTTGTGAGGGTAAGTCCTAATGATGATCGCAAATCAAATGGACAGCCCCAAATCGGGACGCAGTAGACTTTATCAGCGGGAAGGAATAAACAATGATGATGAAAGCCCAAGACATTATGACCACAGATGTTGTTACCATTCGCGGTTCAGCAACGGTAGCTGAAGCGGTGGCGATGATGAACGATTTGTGTTTGCGCGCGTTGATTGTGGAACGTCGCCACGAACAAGATGCCTATGGCATTGTGACAGAAACGGATATTGTCTATAAAGTAGCAGCCTACGGAGTAGACCCGAAAAAAGTCCGCGTCTTCGAGATTATGACCAAACCGTGCATTACGGTCAATCCCGACTTGGGCGTGGAATACGTGGCGAGGTTGTTCGCCAATACCCGCATCCGCCGGGCGCCGGTGATTAAGGACGAGCTAGTGGGCATTATTTCGGTCACGGATATATTGACAAAAAGCGATTTTCTTGAGAAGCCGAAGAGTGTTTTATTTGAGGAACAAATCGAACAGGCGATCGCGGATGCCAGAACTATCTGTGCCGAAAAAGGCGCTACCTCTAGAGAGTGCGCGGTAGCGTGGGATATTGTAGAAGAAATGCAGGCTGAGGCTTCTCACCAGCGATCGATGAAGCTTGAAAAAACGGCTTTTGACGAGTATTGCGAGGAAAATCCCGAGGCTGCTGAAGCGCGGATGTACGATAGCTAATTTAGTTATTAGTCATTAGCCATTAGTTATTAGTTATCAACTCTTATTTAGGGATTGATAACTAATAGCTAACGATCGGAAATAGCTTTTTTTCTTCGATATTCACGAAAAACAAAAAGATTAAGTGTTTGGCCCAGGCATACAAAACACGTTCAGCTTGTTCCCCTCAAGATCCCGAAAATATCCCGCATAAAACCCCGGCAACACGCCTCTTGGTCCTGCGGCTCCTTCATCCTTAGCCCCAAGTTCGATCGCTTTGTTATAAACTAAGTTGACTTTTTCGGGACTGTCAACTTTAAGAGCTATCATTACTCCATTGCCAACAGTTGCTGTGTTACCATCATAGGGTTTTGTAATAGCAAGTGCTGGTAGCTCTGGAGAAAGACCCCATGCGATAAATTGGTCGAATTCTATGAATCGTCGAGCGCCAATTTCAGCAAGCAAAGCATCATAAAACTTGGCTGCACTTTCAATATCGTTGGTACCTAGTGTAACGTATCCGATCATATTTTTTGTCTTCTAACTGATGTTAAGGTTTAAAAAATGTTTGAGCAAATAACAACTGAGTTAAACTGATCTTGAGAAAACCAAAGCTACAACTCAAACATCATTTTACATGATAACTCAAACTATCTCGGTTTTGTCCGCTCCAATGATTTATTGCCGATCGCTAATACATTCGGGAGTGTCTCTACTTGGACTGTTGACGATCGCACTTACGGCCTTTGCTTTCATCGCTTCGGAAGCATACGGTTTTAACAATGGCAAAACTTCCTGAGCATTTTTAACAGAAGGATCTAGCCACTGTTCCCAATCGCTGTCGGGGAGAATCACCGGCATTCGATCGTGCAGCGGCTGCACTGTTTCGTTAGCAGCGGTAGTAACTATAGTGCAAGATACAATGTTTTCTTTTTCTGGAGATTCCCAATTTTCCCACAAACCGGCAAAAGCAAAAGGTTCGCCGTCTGCCTTTTGAAAATAGTAAGGCTGTTTGTTCTTTCCCTCCTGTTGCCATTCGTAGAAACCGTCAGCGACTATCAAACATCGCCTGTGCTTGATGGCGCTGCGAAAAGCAGGTTTTTCGGCTACTGTTTCCGATCGCGCGTTAATCATGCGGCTGCCTATTTTCATGTCTTTTGCCCAACTTGGAATCAGACCCCAGCGCATAAATTGAAACTGTCGCTGCATTTTTTCTGGTTCAACTGTGACTGTGGCAACTGATTGAGTTGGGGCGATATTGTATCGCGGTTTGATGTCGGGAACTCCCGACAGTTTGAAGAATTCGGCGATGATTTGACCTGAAGTAGTTAAAGTGAATCTTCCGCACATAATTTTATAGTTGTATTAACGCGGTTTTTACCGATTCCTGCAGTTCGACAGTCGGGTAATCCGGCAGTCCGGCAGGGGTTTAAACCCCTGCCTCAAAGCTAAAGTCGGTTAAAACCGACTGGAAATACGATCTCAATATCTATCTATTTTAGTCCTCTGAAGCGAGGACTTTAGCTATGAGACAGGGGTTTTTAACCCCTGTCGGACTGTCGGACTAAACCGGGCGGGACACCCCACAACAAAATTCATTCTTTGTGGAACAGGCATCTTGCCTGTTCTTGCGGGACACCCCACAACAAAATTCATTCTTTGTGGAACAGGCATCTTGCCTGTTCTTGCAATTTACCGTTAAAAACCCTCTCGGACTGTCGCACTAAACCGGGCGGGCTCTTCGGCCCACCCCACAAAAAAATTCCTTCTTTGTGGAACAGGCATCTTGCCTGTTCTTGCGATTGACTCTTGGGCGGGGCGGGTTTTCGAGATTATTGGTGTTAGGCAAAGATGGTTTGTAAAACCCGCCCCTACGAGACATTGCTAAATTGTGGAACATTCGCCGACAACCATTCGGCGCGCAACTTTTCAATTGCTAATTCTTTGAATTTAGCTTCTACTTCAATCCAAGGAGCCTGATAATAGCAATTAGGCATTTCTGTAATTAAATCGCTGTGGCGCGGATCGGCAAAAAATTCTCTGCCATTCGATATGTGCACTAATTGCAATTCAGGAACAGACCAAGTTGTGCGGGCTGCTGCGAGCATTTCGGCAACACTGGGATCGTCGTAAGTTTCTAAATGTTCGTGAATGACGTGGTGGTGGGCGTCAAAAACCATTGGTACGCCGGTATCGAGACAAACTTCTAAAATTTCCGAGGAACTGTAAGCGTATTCGTCATTTTCAAAGGTTAAGCGTGATCGAATTGATTCGGGTAAATCGCGGATGACAGACTTGAGTTGCGAAGTGCGATCGCTCTTGCCGCCGTGAATGTTCATCAGTGCCTGGGGCGATCGGGGCTGTCCCAACATATCTAAAATTAAAGCATGAGCCGCGAGAATTTTAATGCTGTTTTCAACCACAGAAAGCTTGTCGGAACTGAGGACGACAAATTGATCGGGGTGCAGTACCAAGCGGATGCCCAAAGACAAAGCGCGATCGCCCGTAGTCCGCAATTCCTCAGTCATGGAGTGTAGCACTGCTTCCCCCAAATCTGTATCTGCAAAAGGGAACAGTGCAGAAGTCATGCGGTAGAGCTTAATCTGATTAACGGAACAGAAGTCGATCGCTTTGTCAAGCCGCTTTAAGTTGTCTGTATAAAGCTCGCGCAATACTGTTTCTTGTTCAGTTTCCGAAAGCTGTAACAGTCGCTTCCGGGTGACAGTGCGAAAGCGAACTTCATTGGATGTTGTAATGCAGACTAACCCCAATTCCGGCAATTTGTCTTTTTGAAATAGTTGGTTAATCTCGCTCATTTCTCAATAATTCCTAACTTGAATTTTATAGGTTAAATAGTTTTGTAGTAAGGACTTTAGTCCTTTGTTCTGAAGCTGTGATATCAATTGGTTGTATCGGAATGATTAAACCACAGAGGGCACAGAGGACACAGAGAAAGAGAAGAGAGAGATAATAATTCCGATGTCAACGAATTTGATATGAGGTACTACTGAGCCTGCCCAAATAGTCCGCCGGAGATTCTAATCCCTGGCGGACTATGGAAGTGCAAGATGCAATTAGTACAAACCGGATTTTTATCAAACATCTAATCAACCGCGTCGCAGATAGGATATCGATGACAATTTAATCGATATAACTATTGCTGTTCTTCGCCAGACTCAGCCTCTTCGTCTGGCCGCGCGGTGGCAACAGGATTTTCCATTGCTTCGTTATGGAACGGATAACCGGATGTTTCTTGATTTAGCGGGTCAGCGGGTTGATCTTCAGGGGATGTAATTTGACCGTTAGTGTTGGTATTGGGTTTTGTGGAAGAGCCTTTATGGCTGGCGTGACCGCTACTCATCTTTTTTTCCTCAATTAGGTTTATGGAACAATTTCTAGCTTAGACTTAGCGGCTGCGGGCGATCGCCTATCTTAAGTCAGAGATCTGCTTAAGTACATCGCACAGCAGAAAGTTTGTATTACTCTGCCATAGATTCGAGCAGACGACCAACTACAGGGTCAATCTGCCAGTAATCCTTACCGTTTTGCTTCTGATTTCCTAAATGCGAGACAAGACTGAGGAGATCCGCCCATTTGAGAGTCTGCTTGACAATTTCAGGCGATACATCATCAAGAACCTCAATTAATTCCTCAACCGCGGCAGCTTCTCCCCATTGGGCTAAAGTCCTCATCACCAGTTTTCTTTGAGGTTCGCAACCGTCAAAACCCATTGAATTAATTAATTTGTCAGATTTATTAAATTGATTCTTCAGTTCCGCCAAGGAATTTGGCCAGCAATGCGGATTAGCTTGAGCAAATTGATAGAATTCTTGCAGCAGGTTTGACCAATTCCCTGTAACTGCCGTAATCTTCTTTCTAACTTCTAGTTCCCTGGGCAACTTAGCATCTTCCAACCAATGTCGCAGCGCCGCATCGTGCCAAGGTTTGAGGCTGAAAAATCTCAGTTCCTTAAAGGAATCTAAACCTATCGAATTATGAATAACTAACTGCCAAGCCTTCTGAGGGTCGGCGACAAAAACAAGCTGAATAAACGCTTCTTTCTTCAATCTTTTGATTTTCTGAATTGCCTCATCAACCCAATCCTTACTCCAAAGGGTGCTGGCAGACACAACAATAAGTGTCGTAGTATCTTTCTTGCGACGGTTACTAATTTCTGTCAAACGCTGGCTGAAATCCGATCGATCTGAGACATTTTCTAAATAGTGAACTTTGCAATCCTTCTTACTAAAGGCTGCTTCCATAAAAACTCTCAAATCATCAATTCCTGCCGCTTGGCAGCCAAATATAATAGAGACACCGTACTCCCGGCGCAGCAAATCAGATTCCTGTTGAACAGTTAAAGGACTGCGCCGGGAATCAGCTTTATTTTTGACAAGAGGAGACCGAAAAGTAGCAGGTTCGTATTCAGGTTGAGGTTCGCGGTGTCTCAGAAGTTCTGCTTCAATCTCTCGCTGCGTACCCATAAGCAAGGCTAAATTAGAACTTCTCAGAGTGAAGTAACCAGCATCGGTTTCTCGTAAAACTCCTAATCCGACCATTTCTTCTAGTAAAGCAAGAATTTCATCTTCCGATGACCTTCCCGCGAATCCCTCAGACCACCAATACAAGACTTGCTCGCGAATCCAAGATACAGAAAACCCATCCTCCATACCTGTTTCATTCTGCTGAGAACCATCAGCAATCGAGTAGGCAATTACTTCGTAGCGCGGATCTAGTCCGAGTGTCAACTTAAAGCGATCGCGAATATTATTGCGAAGGTCTTGACTTTGATAAGCTTCTTCTACATGGCGAGAAGCGATCGCGTAAGGCGGGCTAATTTTAGGATCGAAAGTAGGGACATCTGGGTTAGTGATGTGCTTGAGTAACTGCTCGCAATAAAGTTGAATCAAGCTCGGATAATAGTTAGTCTGCCACAGAATGCGCTGGATTAAATCTGGCGATTCAAAATGATAGCCAAGACTAGCCAGCGGACGTTTTACCAAAGCTGTTGCCGCACGCATTTCACCATTATTTAGCAGAGGTCCAATGCAGATCGGCGCGCCAAAGTGAGCCAGCGGATGGTTGGGTTGTCTAGTGGTTCTCAGAACGTTGTGCAATCCGGCAAAGACCACCTTAAAACGTCGGTTAGTTTCCGCCATTAATTTTCTGAACTCATCACAGCGCGGGAAATCCTCCTTACCATCGGCTTCCAGGAAATTATCGGCCTCATCCAACAACAGCAAAAAGCGCCGCTGATTGTCCAATTCCAGCCAACTTTTAATCCGCTGCAAGCTGCTTTCGCGGACGGAATTGCGTCGGTTGGTATCGGGAATTTTCAATTTATCCAATTCTTCATTTAGTAGATGCCAAATCTTATCTAACAGTTGCTTGCGCCCAATTTCTTTAATATCTAAAAATAGGGCGTTCCTTCCCGCGTCGGTTGCATGAAAAGTCCGGTGTACATACTTAAGCAAAACCGTTTTACCTAACTGGCGGCCTCCATAAATTAAACAAGAACCTTTGGGATCGATTATAGATTCCCGTTCTCGTACTCGCCCGTAAAACATTTCAGGCGGAACTTCTCCGGCTGCGGTTTTATAAGGTTCTAGGAAAGTAAAGGGTAAGGTACAATCAAACAATACAGGTAAGCGTGTTTTTTGTTCTCCGCAAAGGTAGAGCATCAGCACATCATCTATAACAATGAAAGTGCTCCGACGCTGCCGGCACAAATCAGCCAAATCTCGGCGTTTCTTGACGGTCATTCGCCCAAAATGAAAGACGAAGACCGGTCCTCCAAGAGCAGTTTCTCCAACGGCATTGAGGAGATCCTGTTCGTTCGGTCTATCCCATACGCAAAGAATGCGGTAATGACCCTTTGCCGCTGAACCATAGGCAGACACAGGACAGCGATTTTGGTCAAATATCGGCTCGGCATTAACCTCAATCCAGGTATTTTGTCCTGATTTTTTAAATGTCAGAGATGTTATGTTAAAACCGAGGTTGCTGAGAATTTGATGAGCATCTTTCTCTGTGGCTTGATTCCTTCCCTTAGCAGCAAACCAAGCGTCGAGCATTTCAGCGGCTTTTTTGGCTTGAGATCCTTGCGGTATCTGGATTTTGGCGATACTTTTCCCTTTGGAAATATTGGGAATTAGCTCTTGCTTTTTTTGTCGATCACGATCGCACTCCTCAAGCACTTTTTCGATCGCAGCATACTTATCCTCAAAGAAGTCTTTAAAAGCACCTCCCTTTTTTTCTTGTTCAGGAAGCGATCGCCGGTCTTGCAGCATAGATATATATTCCTTAGCCGTCAGGATATCGCCTTGCTCCAATACACTGCAAATTCTGGTACGATCGGCATCTGCTATACCTGTTTGCTGAAGACTGTCTAATTGCTCGGATACTCTATCGATCTTTTCCTGGCGCTTGGCGCTAATTCCTTGACCGATCGCGCGAAGCTGCTCAATTTTTTCGGAAAACCGCCTGGTTGTTACCAGAGCATTTTTAATGCTTTCAATCTGTGCTGCATAAGCAATGCTATCTGTTTCTATTAGTAAACCAAAAGCTACGGCACTTTCGAGCTCTTTGCTAGTAGTCTCGACCTGCTCCTGCAAAATTACTTGGCACTCTTCAATCCGATTATTGCGTTCGTCCTTTAGCTGAGCGAGGTCTAATGTTGATTCAGGATGGTGTTCGAGGTATTCGATGATTTGCGCCGTAGCCTCGTGATTTCCCACAGCTTTTGAACTACAGAGATAACTGTGCAGAGCGAATGCTTGTTGCCAATCCCAAATATCATTTTTTACTAACTCCAAAATCCCATCTATACCCGCTTCTGCATTAGCGATATCCAGTTCCCAGGAATCGTTAATAGGGATAGACGGCATTCTTAACAGATCCGCGTGCAGGATATGTTTTAGGTAAGGTTCTGCGGTCTGCAATTCGGTATCTGGATCGAAGATATTGCCGATGTCTTCCACAGCTTTTCGGCAACAGGCAATACCAGCTAAAATAAACACTGGAGGTTTTGTTTCTTCAAAGGTATCCAATTCTTTGAGGACAGTATTTTGAAGCTTCTCAATATCTTCTTTTAACTGTTTGGCTTCTTTCTGAAGATAATTGTCTCTTCGATCTAAGCGCGATTCCTGAATTTCAATCCAATTTCGCACCAAATCAACAGGTTCACGAACGCGATCGCGAAACTGAATCACGGCTTTCCCCATCATGGCGTCACTGCGACTGCGGCGAATTTTACGATCGGTCTTCTCAACTTCAGAGTCTATCTGGGATTCGTCAGACAATCGATTGACTTTCTGCTTGAGTGCTGAAAGTTTACTCAAATCGCTTTCAAGTACAGGAAATAGTAATGAGTGAATCAGTTCGTCCGGCTTCAACCAATCCTGCCAAACCTTCTTCGCCGGCGGGTAAATCATCTCTTTTTTCTGTGCTTGAGACCACCAAGTTTCGATTTTTTGATGCAGATCGTCTAAAGATTTTTGTATGTCAGCCTGGTCTTGAGCTTTCTTGATGGCTGTGATATCCAGCGCCCGCTGCCGATCGCCGTGTTTGGCGATAATTTGGCAATAATCGTACAGTTTTGCAAGTCCAGCTTTACCGAAGTGAAGTTGCTGGAGAAGGTGCTTCGCACCAGTATGCGGCGCTAGTAAAGACGGTCGCATTGCTGCAGCAGCCAAGAGCAAGCTTGCAGCTTGATTCCATTCACTTTTGTCGGCTAATGAATAGCTGGCGGTGTAACTGGTGAAGTCATCTTTAAGCAGATTTGCAAGTTTTCCATATCCTACGTCATAGCGCAGGTTTTGTCCTAGCAATACTGCTCGAATTAACTGCGGTGGCAGGTGCGGTTCAAAGTTGGAGTATTGTTTTTCAAAGCAGCGAGCTAAATGAAATGCAAGGCTGAGTTTTTGTTCAAAAATCAGTCGCCAAACTAAGTCGCGCAAAACTGCTGGGCGTTCTCGGTCGGGGTCGTCCAAGATGGATTGAGCGATTTGTTGAGCGGTATCATTGGGCGAGAAGCTGTAGAGAGACTGTTTTTCTTCTCTTTTTTTATTCCCCGGCTTGTCAACTTCTTTTCCTTGCTTATTTTCCGAATTTTGATTATTTATCTGAGTTGCGGTAGGCGCTTCTGTTGGTGGAATATCTGAGATATTTTCAGTGGTTGGCTGCGCGATCGCCTCCTCTATCAAGACCGCGTTCAACTCTGCTAATGGTGGTTGTTCTAGAATAGGAACCGTTTCAGGTTCCGGCTCATCAACTAAGAAAGTTTTCTCTAACTTATTGCTAGTATAAACAGCAGGCAAATCTGGTATTCCTTCGGTCTGGATCGTCAATTCTCGTCTGACTGCTGCCATCGCCAAAGGAATTCCAAATGATGCAGCTACGGCATTCTGTAAGGAAAATAAACGCTCGTAATCTGCTGCGTCCAATTCTGCAATTAGTGTTAGCAGTTTGCAGAATGGATGATTACCGTCAGCCAAGAGTTGGGTGTAGGGATGCAAGTCAGACTCCTGGGATTCGGAGATGGCGCGTTGAAGTTTGCGGGCTTCTTCCTGACATTCCAGCAATGACTGAAAATTGCTCTCTACTCGATGGGCGATCGCTAAAATTCGTTCCAGAACCCTCAAAGCAGAGTCGCGGACAAGAGCGATCGCACTTTTTTGCTTCTCGGCAAAATCAACACGCTCAAGTACAGACTTGATATCTGCTAAAGAACCAATTTCCTCAGCCTTCAGCATTGGCGATACTGCCAAATATTCAGCCAGTTCTAGCGCCTTGTCGCGAAGCTGAATAAAGTTTTCCCGCGACTCGTCAAGTTCTTGAATCAGCTCTTTAGATATAGGTATACCAGGGTTTAGCAATTTTCGACTCGCCTCTGACAGCCGTTTCTCTAGTTGGGAAAAAACATCTTCTAGTGCGGTGAGTTGTTTGAGTAAGTCTGCTGAATTGTGTTTCATCGGTTTAATCGCTCCATTAAAGTCATTTTTTGTCAGTTCGGCCATGTGGAAATTATGCTCGTTCAAATTTGCATAAGTGAGATTTTTTTCATTTTCATCGGCACTCGACAAGTAAGTCTCAGCCAATATTGTTTGTTCTATATTTGATTCTTCTATGAAATTGTTAAAAGGAATTAATGGTTCGGTCATATTAGCTGTTTCAACTATTTTATCACGAACAGGCTCCTGTAAGAAAGTGTCGCGGCTGCGAGACAAGTTTTCTGAGATATTGAACTGTCTGGGCTGCATCGGTTGGGCGATCGGTCTTTTTGTCTGTGTTTGGCCAATTACTGTCGGGCGAATATAATCTTTTAAAATGCTGCTGCGGTTGGGATGGCGCAATCTTAGTAAAGCCTTAGCCTCAATTTGCCGAATCCGCTCGCGGGTAACATCAAATATATTGCCGATTTCCTGTAGAGTCTTCTCGCAGCCATTATCCAAGCCGAATCGCATCCGCATAACCTCACGTTCGCGGGGTTTGAGGGTCTTTAAGATTCTTTCTATGTCTGCCAGTCGGTTAATGTTGAAAATGTAATCTTCTGGTGTTTCCCCATCGAATTCAATCAACTCTCCCAATGTAGAACATTCCTCCTCACCCATTCGAGTATCTAAGGAAATGATAGGTTTATCCGATTGAATAACCAAGCGCAATTTTGCAGTTGTCATTTCCAAACAATTGGCGATTGCTTCCATCTTGGGAATGCGACCAAATTCTTGAGAAAGCCGTTTAGTAGTTTGCTTAACGTCGGAAATTGTGCGCCACAAGTGAACTGGTAGCCGGATGGTGCGGGAATGGTTATAAATTGCCCGCGTAATTGCCTGACGTATCCAGCAAGTCGCGTAGGTGGAAAACCTGTAGCCTTTCGTGCAATCAAACTTTTCTACAGCCCTGATTAAACCCAGATTTCCCTCCTGAATCAAGTCTAATAAATCCAGCCCTCGATTTTGATATTTTTTAGCGATTGAGACTACCAGCCGCAAGTTAGACTCTACCATTTTGTCTTTCGCTTTTGGGCTGGCCTCTAATTCTAACTCAGAAAATTTTCGAGCTAATTCAATCTCTTCGTCAGCTTTGAGCATGGGAATTCGACCGATCTCTTGCAGATAAACGCGAAGCGAATCTGGCGGTATACGGTCTTCTTTAAATTTGATGCTGTCAGGAAGAGTTTTATGCCAAGCTTCATGAAATTCGTCAAAGTTGCTAAATCCGTGATTTTTATGCAACTCTGCCAAGGAAAGAGCGAAGAGATTTTTTAAATGGGAGTTTGTAGGACTGTCGAATGGGATATCTTTAATATGTTTGACTTTTCCTAATACATCTTTAGATTCATTGCCTTTGTCGGGGCGGCGGTTGATAATGGATAAAGTCAGAGTTTGTCCATGCTGGAATAGAATTATCGCGGGCTTGAGAAAGAGTTTATTAATCTCGCGGACAATGCCGTCAAGCTGTTCGCTAGTGTAGGTGCTACGCCGCAATTCTATTGCGAAAAACAAGTAGGAGGAAATGAAAAACGTATTTTCTCCCTTAGCTCTTGTCTCCAAGGATAATTTTAGCTGCTCATCACCCGCAATTTCATCCCAAGTGAGCTGAAATAAAAAATCAATAGTCAGCCATTCATTTAAGAGAGCTTTTTGGTGATTTAGCTTTTTATCACTATCAAATTGGGCAATAAAATTATCCGAACTATTAGGATAAAACGGAAGAGTTTTCTCACTGCGGTAGCCAAGAGCAAACAACAAATTACGGGCGTTATCGGCTAGTTCTCCCTTGGCAAAACTACTTAAAGCTTGGTTAATAGATGCTTTGGCTTGTTGTTCGCTGACGCTCATTTAATCACCAGCCAGGTAATCAGTTCAAAATCAGTTGTTGCTTTAACCTGATGCGGTTGCTCAACCAACACAGCACTGCGGCTAGACTGCAGGTGGCCGATGAGCCGCTTGTTGTAAATACCTGCAATTGAATCAACCGCCCCCTGAAGCAAATCGTTATACAAACTCATATCAAATCCGTTATTAGTTTGTCTATCGAACAAGTTGCACAACTCTTCATAGGGAACACTACACCCCGCGCACAGCAACTGATATATTTCAAGTATTTGTTTGGGTTGAGCAAAAGTTAATAGCACTTTCTTATTTTCTCGAACGTAAACTAAAAAGTATGGTTGCAGCGGGTTGACGGTTTTATTATCAAGACAATCGCCTTTTTGTTTGAGGCAAAAAATTACGCCCGGAGCAATTATCGGGTACTCCGAGTTAGTTGGAACTACTGCATAGAGTCCTAAAGGAGCATCTTGCAGTAGTTTGCGGTTGCTCTCAATGTATTTGGCTAGTTCCATTCGGAAATCATCGAGAGTGAATTCCGTTAGGGCTACAGTCTCGGTGAAATCTTCGATATCCAGCACCTCATCTTTCAATCGGAGCAACTGCTTGTCGCGGTATTTCAAATCACTTTCAATCAGTTCTTGAATCTCCTTTGCCTCCAGCAGGTTATCTTCAAATGTACCAGCCATGTCTGCTAAAGCCATCCGTGCTTCTACTCGATTTTTCAGATTGATGTATTGATCCAACTCCTCTGTCGGCCAAAAATTAATTAATTGTACCCTGTGGTTGGGGCTGCCAATGCGATCGCACCTACCGAACCGCTGGATAATTCGGACTGGGTTCCAGTGTATGTCGTAGTTAATCAGATAATCACAATCTTGTAAATTTTGCCCTTCAGAAATACAATCTGTGGCAATCAATAGATCAATCTCGCCGTCTTGCTGCATAGATGGAATTTGGGCGCGTTTCTTGGCGAAAGGCGAAAAATTTGTCAGGATGTGATTGAACTCGTTTTTGCCAAAGGTAGTCTTATTTGCCGCCGAGCCCCCAGTGACCAAAGCTAATTTAATTTTTAATTCTACTCTTGCCCATTCCCGCAATCCTTCGTAGAGATAGACTGCCGTATCTGCAAAGGCAGTAAAGACTAAAACCTTGCGATTTGGTTGGCTATGCTTGTTAGTTGTAGGATTCCTAACTTTCGCGGCGATCAGTTCTTTTAAATTAGCCAGCTTGGCATCGCGTTCAACAGAAATGCTTTGGGCAGAATTGTAAATTTTTTTAAGCTGTTCCTTGTCGCGTTTCAGGTCTTTTAACCAGGTTTCGACATCGAGGTGCGCCATTTTAACTTTTAGCTTGCCAACCTCCCACGCCGCTCGTAAATCCTCGTCTTCTTCTGCCTCGAACTCTAAATCCTTGAAATCAATTTCCGCGTTTTCGTCTTGCCAATTCCTGAAGGATTCGAGTCGTTTTTGTAACTCGGATATTTTGTCAATAGTCCGCTGCATTGTGATAGCGAAGGAATTCACCGAGCTTTCCAGGCGTTTCAAAAAATTAACCTTTATCATGCCGATTAGAGAGCGTTCCCGATCGCTCTGTTTGAAGTTTTGCACTCTTTTATTTTCATAAGCCGAACGGTATGGCGGCAGGACATATTTTGAAGGGTTGAATAGCGAGAGTTGATATTTAGAAATTTCGCTGTTAAGCTGTTCGTAGGACATGAACTCACCCTTTAGGTCAATCTCAGGAAATACCGAGATGGGTTTGAGCCGTTCTGGAAAGCCGCCTAATTGGGCGATCGCATCTTTATAGTATTTTTGAATGTGCTTGCGCGATCGTGCGATCGTCAATTCGTCAAGCAGTTTGAAAAAAGCCGAACTAAGTTCTTCCAGCAGTTCGCTAGTTTTGCGATCGCGACTTTTCTTGGCCCACTTGGTAAATTTCCCCTGAGCATCAGCTAGTGTATCGCGCAGACTGGCAATTCCCAGCGATTCCCCAAACGCAGCGTCGCCACCTTCTGTGATAAAATAAAGTTGATTCCGCAAATCCTTTAAATCATTGTTAACCGGAGTTGCTGATAAGAGTAGCACCTTAGTTTTGACACCGCTCTTGATAATGTCATCCATCAGCCTTTCGTAACGGCTCTTTCTAATTAGATTGCCAAATTCGTCCCGTTTACTCTTGATGTTGTTGCGGAAATTGTGGGATTCGTCAATAACTACCAAGTCATAGTTACCCCAATTAATCGTTTCTAAATTAATGTCCCCAGACCAACCGTAATCGCGGCTCAGGTCAGTGTGAGATAGGACTGTATAGCTAAAGCGGTCTTTAATAAAAGGATTGATATCGCTATTGTTCTGTGCTTGATATACAGTCCAATTCTCGCGGAGTTTTTTGGGACACAGAACCAAAACTTTTTCATTCCGCCGTTCAAAATATTGAATAACCGCTAGAGCTTCAAATGTTTTCCCTAAACCAACGCTGTCAGCAATAATACACCCGTTATATCGTCGAATTTTATTGATTGCTGCCTTAACTCCGTCTTTTTGAAATTCAAATAGAGCTTTCCAGATTTCTGTATCAAATAGGTGTAGCTGTTCGCTGAGAATATCGCTTTTTTCTAGGTCATCTAGAAAAGTCTCGAAGATATGAAACAGAGTTTTGTAGTAGATAAACTCAGGAGTATTATTCTGGTAAAGTTGCTCTAGGTACAGCAGCACATCTTGTTTGACATCTTCGATGAGTTCGGCATCATTCCAGAGTTCATCAAACCAGGCTTTAAGGTCGCGGGTATCGCGTTTACTATCTACTTCTAAATTGAGTTCAATATTGTTATATTTCGTACCTAATCCCAGTCCCCGCACGGTAAAATTAGAACTGCCCATAATAGCATTTTCACTTCCGTTATGAGCAATGTGATACATTTTGCCGTGCAGTAAATTAGATTGCTTTACCGACCGTATCTGTACTTTTTTCTCAATCCATTCTGCACATTCTTTTGCAACCCGCTTTTGCTGCAACCGATTCTGTAGCTGCAAGCCCTCATCCTCAATTTGGAAAGCCTTTTTATCAGTTTTACTTGGATCAAGTGACTTGATGAAGCGCGGTTCGCCAAAGAGAAATTTCAAGCTTTTAATACCTAGAAGTTGTTGCTTCAAAGCATCAAAGGCATAAATTGTAAAGTAAGCAGAAACAATTGACAAGGTTGAGTTTTCCTCAACCTTGGCTTTCAAAAAATCGCCCACAGTACCCCGGTGGCGGTTGTCTCTAATTGCCGACTTTGGGAGAGAAGCATCGTGCTGTGACATAGCCTACCTTTATGCGGTTTTTGCACTTGGCTATATTCTACATCTTCCACAATTCTCAAGAACAGGCAAGATGCCTGTTCCACAACATATACCGATATTGTACAATCAACTTCGCAAACGCCCTGACCTGAGAATGCTAATAATTAACCAAAAACCCAAAAAACTCGCCGCCCCAAACAAACCAGTGCTCAGAAAAGATAGCTGAGGAGTTTGTGCGTTAGAAGAAATAATTGCCGCCCCCACAATCAGCGAACCCACGACAATACTAAAAGAAAGTCGGTTCGCAGAATCCCCCAGAGTGCGGCGTAGCGGATCGAGTTCTTTTAGTGTCAAGTTCCACTTCAAAGTTTCCGAAGTAACTCGGTCTAAAAGCACTTCCACCTGTCGCGGGGATTGCAAAGATAAGCTTTTGAGATCCAGGGCAGTTCTCAGCAGAGCTTGGATCGGATCGTCTCCTAATAACTGACGCCGAAACATATCGGTCATCAGCGGTTTCACCTGCTCTACAATATTAAACCGGGGATTAAAAGAGCGCGCCAGTCCCTCCAAATTAGCTAGAGTTTTTGCATACAAACCGAGATTGCTGGGAAGCCGAATTTTATTTTTGCGGGTGATTTCCAGCACCTCATAAAATATTTCCGACAAGTTCATTTGCGACAAGCTGACATTGTAATACTTGCGTAGCATTCGAGCCAAATCGTTCTCTAGATTAACTAAACTTGTCGGCTGAGCAAATTCTGCCATTTCCAAAGTTAATTGAGCGCAGCGCTGAGCGTCTAAATCGACAATTGCCAGCAACATTTCTGTCAAATTCTGCTGAGTGCGCGGGTCTAATCTGCCGACCATGCCGCAGTCCAGCAAAGCTATGCGGCCGTCTTTGAGATAAAATAAATTGCCGGGATGCGGGTCGGCGTGAAAGAATCCGTCGATATATAACTGCTGGAAGAAAACGCGGCAAAGCAGCGTTGTAATTTCTTCGCGTTCGGCATTTATATCTCCTTTCTGGCGAATTCCTTGCAAGTCGCCTAGCAAAATTGGGACTCCGTTCAGCCACTCCATTACTAAGAGTTTTTTTGTAGTCAACTCCCAGTTAATTTCTGGTAAGACAACTTGTGTGGGGTCAAACCATTTACTTTTAGATAAATTGCGGCGCAGTTCGTCTGTGTAGCTGGCTTCTTGAATGAAGTCTAGTTCTGCACGCAGGGCGATCGCAAATTCTTCAGCTAGGGCGACAATATCGTATTGTTGACCGAAGTCTGTGAGCATGACAAGTTCTGCCAAACCTCGCAGTACGGCGATGTCTTGTTCGATGACAATATCAATACCGGGGCGCTGAACTTTGAGGGCGACTTCGCGGCCGTCTTTTAAAGTAGCTTTGTGGGTTTGGGCGATCGAACCTGCGGCGATGGCTTCGGTGTTAAATTTGGCGAAGGTATTTTCGAGAGATTGTGTGAGTTCCTGGCGGACGATTGCTTCTACTTGCGACCACGGTACGGGCGGCACTTCCGCTTGTAGCGTGGAGAGAGTTTCGATATAGCTGGCCGGTAAAAGGTCGGGACGGGTACTCAGCAATTGTCCTAATTTGACAAAAACTGGGCCTAATTGGACGAGGATGTTGCGGAGAACTGCTGGAGTTGGGAGACTGGGTGCGTCGGTTTTGCGGCCGGTTAGGAGGCTTTTCATGTAGTCCCAACCGTTGCGGAAGACGACCTCTAGAATTTCTCCTTTGCGAGAATTGTTTTGAACTAGGCTAAACAAGGGGCCTCCGGGTCGATCGGGTTTAAGGGCTATATAACTACTAGGATAGCGCTGTTGACCGGGCTGACCAGTGTCTTGGGGAATAACTTGGGCGTGGTGCGAATGGGGCGCGATTCCCTACGGGATAGCTTCGCTTCACGAATTTTGGGTAGCAGAATTGCTGTTGAGAATTTCCTCGTCTCGGAAACATTTTCAGACCGTTTTGTTACTTATAGTATTCATCAAGTTACTTATAATCTGTAGACTTATTGTCTATAAAAGTTTATTTATAGTCTGTAGATTTATTGTCTACATTTTTTGATAATTGTACCTTGAAGCAAAAAAGTGAAATAGATATCAAAAAGCGTTTTGGAAAAGCCATAAGGCGGCGTCGGCGAGAACTCGATCTATCACAAGAACACCTAGCCGAAATTTCAGGACTTCATCGCACTTACATTTCGAGCATAGAAAGAGGTCAGCGCAATCCATCTTTGGAAAATATTGACAATCTAACAAAAGCCCTGGATATATCTATTTCTGAGCTCTTTGCTAACTATGGTATAGAGGTAGAAGAGTGACAGCTAAAAAAAATGCTAAAGCTAAAAATACTCGGTTAAGCTATAAACTTGGTCTGCCAGCAGCAATAGCGAGAAAAGTTGAAAAGACAGGTCAAACCAGAGGTGCAGAGAAAGATACTGTTTATCAAAACCGCGTCCTCCGATGTAGCACAGTCCTCATACCGCTGAGTTCCTGGAAAGTTGGAGTTGTCCCACCACCCGAAGGATTTGAAAATGGTTACATAGTTCTTGCCCATCCAGAGGAATACTTTTCTGACACCCCTCCAACCTCTAAATTAGATTTACCAAAAGACTTACAGCTAGGAAAAGATTTATTAGTATTTTATGAAACTAGACCTCAATGGATTCGCTACCATCCAAGTCACTATGGTTGGCATCCCGCCCATTCTCGAATTCCACCACTAGGAGGTCAATACCTTGCCCGCGTACCAGATACTACCAGTCCTGGAGACTCTCTTGAAAGGCATGGGTACATAGATAGCAAAACTGGCGGTCAAGGGGCAGGAATTAGGATTTATGAGTATGCTTCAAAAACAGAAATAGAAGCTACTAAATATCAGTTATCTTTCCTTGTGTGGCAAACTGAGGGAATTATTGATATGGCGCGAGAAGAAGGCACACTGAATCCTGAAGAATGCAAGGCAATAATCGAAGCTAAATGTCAGGACATGGGGCTAATAGATCTTAATTTACTTCAAAAAAACAGGATAATAGATAGCCAACAGCGTACCGTTTGCCCTCTTTGCTTGAAGCCTATCCTAGCTCAAGAACTGGCGTCCCGCGTGGAACAAGCTGAAGGTCGAAATGTACCTGATTTGACAGTTACCACAGCAAATTTATTTCATGTTAAGGAACTCAAAGCCGGAGTATATAATCACTGTCGTTACAATTTGGGATGGGGACATCATCACTGTAATGCAGCAGCTAGAGACTGGGGAGTTAAACGCACATTAAAATGGATGGAAGAAGTCCTCACAAATAACGGAAAAATAATTAATTAATTATTTTTCCGAAGACACATTATTTAATAAGTTTTGAAACAAAAATTCCTTTTTCCAGTCAAATTCTGATGTTTTAGACTTTGGTAATGGCTGTGATATATCAGAACACCGTAAAGTTATTTTGTGACACAGACTTTCTTCAATCTCAATCAGCATAGCTTTACGACCTAACATTTGGGCTGCTTGTCCAACAACACCTGAACCTGCAAAGCAATCCAGCACCATATCACCCGAATAAGAACTGGCTTCAATAATATGAGTAATCATATCTAATGGCTTTTCTGCTGGGTGTTTACCCCGGTAAGGTCTAACTGTGGGGAAATCCCAAACATCGGTGTATGGTATATTGGCAGTTACAGAAAAAGGTCTGATTATTTCTTGATAATCAGGTAATTCTGGGACTGGAGGGCTAAATTTAGACAACACCGATTTTAGTTTTTGATATTGTTCGGGACTGGGGATGTTTTTGCCGGTCTCCCAATTCGATACTGCACCACCGTGATTGACACTCCCATACTCACCAATAGCTTCTGTTAGCTGAATAGTTGAGAACCCTGCTGCTTCGCGGGTTTTTCTGAGCAAGCTACCAAAAGCTGATTGTTTGTTGTTTTCCGCTGAGGCTGATTCAGCAAAAATAATCCGTTCCGAATGAAGATACCAACTCCTTAAACTTTCTTTTTTTGCCTTTTGCTTCCATCCATCATAGCCGGGTTCATTGGGTTTTGTCCAAGTAATTGAAGCTAGGACATTAAATCTTTCACCTAACATTACCTCAATTTTGGCGGCCATTTTATTAGAGGCAAAACAGTAGAGAGATCCATTGGGAGCTAATACCCGCTGCCATTGCTCGGCTATAGTGTCTAACCAGTGAAGGTAATCTCGATCATTTTTAAATCTTTTGTCGCCAGTAATGTTATCTTTTTTAGTAGAATGATAGGGGGGGTCTGTCAGAATTAGATTGACACAATTATTAGGCAGTGACTTTAATACATCTAAGCAGTCACCTTGGTAGAGAGTGACAGCAGGGGATTGAAAGTAGGTGTTCATTGGCTTATTTTCTCTATAGCGCTCTGTACTCAACCGCTTGATTCCATAATTTAAGTTATTATACATGGGAAACCGAACCTCAGTCTAGTCTGTAAGACAATTAAATGATTGGTTTTACGATCGCCCGGTTCAACATCTTTAACAGCTTCTGGAAAAACACCCTGTTTTATAATTTTTTGTAATTCGCTTTTTCCGGGATTTATTGTAATCCCAAAGGGCGATTGATAATCGCCCTATTTCTATCACAGCAAATCTTTCAATTTATCATCTTCTCCCAACACCTTGATTACCTGTTTAATCTCCTGCGTCCTGTCCTTTTTCACAATCAAAGTCACATTGCCATCTCTGACAACTACCACATCTTCTAAACCAATGGTGACAATCACCTCATTCTCATCGGCTGCATAAAAAATGCCACCTTTCGTATCAATTCCGACGTGTTTTGCTAACTCCACATTCGGCTTGTCTCCTTGCAGCAAACGACCGATCGCATTCCAATCTCCCAAATCGTCCCAGCTAAAGCCCACCGGCAGAACACAAGCCTTTTGCGTCTTCTCCATCAAAGCGTAATCGATGCTAATTTTGGGTAATTCCGAGTATGCCTGCGCGCCTTTTGCTTCCAAAGCTGCCATCATTTCCGGTACATGATTTCGCAATTCTGTCAAGACTGTTCCGACTCGAAATACAAAAATTCCGCCGTTCCAACTAAACTTGCCGCTGGCTACAAATTCTTCAGCAGTTGTGCGATCGGGCTTTTCCGTAAACCTCGCCACCCGATAGGCCGGAAAACCCCCAAAACTGCCAATTTCTTCACCTTGTTCGATGTAGCCGTAACCAGTGGAAGCATAACTCGGTTTTACTCCCAAAGTGGCGATCGCATCTTGATTTTTCGCCAACTCCGCCGCCGCCTCCAAAGTCTTGACAAACTCCTCGGGTTCCCCAATCCAGTGATCCGCCGGGAAAAAACCCACCACCGCATCCTCACCGTAACGCTTCGCAGTTTCTATAGCAGTCCAGGCCACCGCCGGCGCAGTATCCCGGCCCTCCGGTTCCGCCAGCAAATTCTCCGGCGGTAACAGCGGCAACTGTTCGCGGACTCCCGCAGCCAACATTTCCGACGTTACCACCCACAAATCGTCCCAGCCGTTACCTAATTCCAAAAGTCTTTCCGCAGTAGCCTGCAGTAAACTCTTGCCGCTACCGTCGAGACTCAAAAACTGCTTGGGCCGCTGCTTGCGACTCAGCGGCCAAAAACGTTCGCCTTTACCACCGGCCAGAATCACAGGAATTAAGGTTCTACTCATCGTTTAAAGTTTAAATAGTTCACGTCCATTTTGCCCTGAGACCCGATATGGTGTTTGTAAAGAATTACTGAGGCAGAATGATGATTGACTGTTGACTGTTGACTGTATCACCCTAAATGTAGGGCGCGCATTGGGTACCTTACCCAATATAGAACAAAAAAACTCTCGTTAAGGAATCCTTGAAAATTGCTATAGCGACTAGCAATTACCATTACCTATTACTTCGACAATTCGACGTTAAGTTCGTTCACGACACGGCGTTTGAGCGGGATTGATTTTTCTCGGGGCAGCAAGTCAAATACTTTCCGAAAAGCATCATCTACCTGTTCAAAGGGTATTTGTCCTTTCTCATTAAAAACTACTTTTCCCGATTGGTCGAGGATGACAGTTTGAGGTACGAAACCTTCGTAATAATGGCTGGGTTCGGTGATTTCGGGTGACTGTTGCGGAGGCAAAGAGTCAATTGTTATGGGCATAAAATCGGCTTCGCGCCCGTAAAATTCCTGGAGTTGAGAGACGACGATCGCGTATTGCTTGGAGTCGCTGCTGTCGTCAGTGTAAAACACTAACAATACGGGTTTATTGCGTTTGAAAGAATCTGTGAGTTTGACTTTAGGAGGAACTAGGGAACCGTTGCCGGCGTAGAGGGCAAAAATTGTACCGTCATAGCGATCGTCTGTGAGAGTGGCGAAGGCTGGTGGGGTGCCGGTTAGCAGTATCAAGCTAAGTGCGATCGCCACTGTTACAAGACTCGCTGACAACATTCGCCTCAGCCAGCGGATGCCAGAAGCAGCAGTAACACTTGAATTTTTGTTTTCAGGAAATATCATAGGTTATTGGCAGTTGCTGTAAGGAAAGCGAAATCAGATGCAAAAACTTTCCTAAGTTTATCAGCAAAATGTAGGCAAATGTTGTTGAGTAGGTTAAAGTAGTTTCGACTCGATGATCATAAATTGCTGATAGTGGCGATCTACAAGGCGATTCTACAGACCGAAGATCACTATTTGCGATCGGCTTTTCAGGGGCGGACTGGAACAGTCCGCGCCACAATAAAATTTATTTGTGGTGGGGTGGGCTTCTAGCTTCCCAGAAGGGTGCAAGATATTAAATTCAACTGATTACTAGAAACTGACAACTGGGAATTTACAACTAATGATAGCTTTGCTTGACGCACTCCTCGCCCAAACGCCGGCTGCTGATGTTTCCGGGCCGGCTCAAATCAATCTGGTGCAGGCCCTTGTTTTAGGAATTGTACAAGGATTAACAGAGTTTTTGCCCATTAGCAGCAGCGCTCATTTAAAGGTAGTGCCGATCGCCCTGGGATGGGGCGATCCGGGGGTTGCTTATACTGCTGTTATTCAGTTGGGCAGTATTGTGGCAGTGCTTTGGTATTTCTGGAAAGACTTGACAAATATAACTGTTGGTGCTGTAGATGCAGTGGTGCGGCGCGACTACAAATCGCAAGAGTTTCAAATAGCGCTGGGAATTGTTTTGGGAACAATACCTATACTCTTTTTTGGGCTGCTAATCAAGGCATTGGTTCCAGATTTTGACAACTCCCCGCTGAGAAGTTTGGCCAGCATCGCCATTGCTTCGATCGTCATGTCGCTACTGTTAGCAATAGCAGAAAAAACTGGCAAGCGCCATCGCACTTATGAAAAGTTAACTGTCTCAGACGGCATTTTTATGGGATTAGCTCAAGCAATAGCCTTGATTCCGGGGTGTTCGCGATCGGGTTCTACCCTAACAGCAGGATTGTTTATAGGATTAGAAAGACCCGCGGCCGCGCGGTTTTCTTTTTTATTGGGAATTCCGGCAATTACTCTGGCTGGATTAGTGGAATTGAAGGGTGCTTTGGGAGAAGGAATCAGCGATGCTGGAGTTGCAGCTTTGATAGTGGGAACGATTTCGGCATTTGTGTTTTCTTATTTGTCGATCGCGTGGCTGCTCAAGTTCCTGCAAACTCAAAATACCTGGGTGTTTGTGTGGTATCGGCTGGCTTTTGGTGTGGCGATTTTAACGGCGATCGCAGGTGGGGCAGTGAAAAATGCGTAGGTTGTTATAATTACAAGGACAGGCAAGATGCCTGTTCCACCAAAACAAGAACAGGCAAGATGCCTGTTCCACAAAGAGTAAATTTTCTTGTGGAACGGGCCGAAGAGCCCGTTCATAAAAAGCTTATTAATAGCTGACAAGCTGTTAGCTTTTAACTCAAAGTGAGCGTCGCCGTGAAGGATGTAGAATGCTCGAAGATAGCGAGCGACAAAATGCACAATTAGCGCTAATTAGGCTGGTTACTGCTGCTAGTATTGGTGTAGCGATGTCCTTCTTTATCGCTCCCGGAATTCTGGGAACAATAGTATCAGATTGAAAACAGGTTTTCCGTTCAGAATCCCAGTGCTAATATATGGAAGAGTATCGCAAAAAAAGCGATTATTTCCCGCACTGCTGGGTTGACAAAAGAGCGGTGTTGTGCTGGCAGAAACAACTAAGCCTGTCAGGAACCCGTCAAAATTTTGAGTTTCATAAATACATATTTTTGATACATCCTCTCACAGCCAAGCTAAATTCACAACCCAGAACTTATCCTGATTCTAAAGGCGATCGACCTTAGCAAACTATGTCAATACCGAAAAAAGGAACCAGAAAAATAATTGTTGATGGGGAGCCTTTCATCTGGCTAATCCGAAGACAAGCTACTAATATGCAAGCAGACTACGGTTGCGGAAATCTTCATGTTGCTGTCCAACACGCTGAAGAACCGGGCGGGCGTGTTAGTTATTCTCACCCATCGACCTCATCCTCAAGGTTTAAGTCCCGCTAACGAAGTGAAACCAGTAACACCCTGTGATGCAACACAATGGATACGGCAAGCAGTGCAACTTGGATGGCAGCCTCAGCTACCTGGAATAACTTTTGAGGTGCGGATTGCAGGACTGTTTATGGAAAAAATATAATAATGCTGTATATTTAGCAACCCGACAAGTCAATTCTGTTAAAGACAATTCACTCGCCTAGACTGGCAGAAGCGATCGGGCGATCGCTTCTGTCAGCCTAGACAAGTTAAACTGTAAACATTCTCCGCTAACAAATAACAAATAACAAATAACTAATAATCATGAGCGACTTATCAATCCGGCCCGCCCTAATCACCAAAGTTATCCCTGACAGCATCTGCGCCGAAATGGGATTTGAACCAGGAGACTCAATCGTCGCCGTCAACGGTCAAAAACCCCGCGACTTGATTGACTATCAATTCCTGTGCGCCGATGAATTTCTAGAATTAGAAGTATTAGACACTAAAGGCAAAACTCACAAATTAGAAATAGAAAAAGAGTATGATGAAGACTTGGGAGTGGAATTTGAAACAGCTCTTTTTGACGGACTAATTCAGTGCAACAATCGCTGTCCTTTTTGCTTTATAGACCAACAACCACCGGGAAAGCGGGAAACTCTCTATCTCAAAGATGATGACTACCGCCTCAGCTTTCTGTATGGTAGCTATCTCACTCTCACAAATTTGTCTCAAAAAGAGTGGGACAGAATCGAACAAATGCGGCTTTCTCCTCTCTATGTTTCCGTTCACGCTACGGAACCGGAAGTGCGAATTCGGTTGTTAAAAAATCTCCGCGCTGGGAAGATTCTCGAACAAATCAAATGGTTTCAAGAACGCCGCTTGCAAATTCACGCTCAAGTAGTTGTTTGTCCCGGTATTAATGATGGCGAACATTTAGAACGCACTTTGTTAGATTTGGCAAAGTTTCATACTGGAAGTATTCCCGCTGTAGCATCCGTGGCTGTAGTGCCGGTGGGTTTAACTCGCTTTCGTCCTGCCGAAGATGAACTGATCGCAGTAACTGCGGAAAAAGCGCGAGAAGTAATCGAGCAAGTGCAGAAAATTCAAGTGCTTTTGAGTAAAGGAAAAGGTGGTCAAAAGGCGAAAAAGCAGAATTCAAAATCGCGCTGTATTTGGCTGGCTGACGAGTGGTTTTTAATCGCGGGTTTAGATTTGCCGTCGGCTGCTGATTACGAAGATTATCCCCAAATTGGTAATGGTGTGGGTTCTATCCGCCAGTTTATCCAGCAGTTTGAAACGGCTTTTGAGAAGCTGCAACCGATGCAAGTCGAGCCAGATCGCAAGTTAGTTTGGGTGGTGGGGAATGCTGTCGAAAAAGCTTTTGAGCCGATCGTACAACAACTAAACCAAATTCCCGGCTTGTCCGTCA
The DNA here is from genome assembly GCF_036702475.1 of Microcoleus sp. D2_18a_B4. Taxonomy (NCBI): domain Bacteria; kingdom Bacillati; phylum Cyanobacteriota; class Cyanophyceae; order Oscillatoriales; family Microcoleaceae; genus Microcoleus; species Microcoleus sp. D2_18a_B4. The sequence continues at coordinate 20,576 of NZ_JAUBTL010000037.1, read as the reverse complement.
ACATGGCAGCACTGTGCAGCCGCTACTGGGGACAAACTATCACTGTCACGGGTTTGCTGACGGGGCAAGATTTACTCGAAGCTTTGCAGGGGCGAGACTTGGGAGATGGTATCCTGCTGCCGTCGGTGATGCTAAAACAGGGGGAACCGCGTTTTCTCGACGACATGACCCTCGAACAGCTCGCCAGCTCGCTGAAAACCCGGATTTTGCCGGTGAGCGGAGTAGAGGAACTAATCTCGGCGGCGATCGGTCTGGCAACTGCGGAAGTTAAATTCTAAATTTTGAATCGAACATTCAAAAGTTAAGATGAGTATGGTAATTGTGACTTGTAACCGTCGAGTTCAGGCTACAGACTAGAAACTTGAGACCTCAATCTTGCTCTAAAATTGTCTCTAGGATTGCAGAGTAATTAAAAAATTATGCGTGTTTTTCGTCAAATCATCGGAGTCGGAGTGGGCGCTGCAATTACTTTCAGCAACGCCGCACAGAGTGCTTCAGCACAGTCTCCGGCTCAATCTCAGGACAGTTTGGCCCCTAGCAATCAGCTCGTCGAATTAGGGCCGAATATTCGATCGACCTCGAACACAGCAGCAGAATCAGCATCACACGCCGAACAGTCGATCGCCCTTAACCCCCCAACCGGGCCCGAGCAAGCATCAAAGCCTCAACAGGCTGCTCCGGCTTCCCCATCAACTCTGTCTCAGGCCGGTTCAACGCCTCTAAGAGGGTTGGAACCGACACAGACTCAGCAGCCTTCCCCGAACCCTCCCAACAATGTTCCTGTGCCGAGTTCCCCGGTACCAATTCTCCGGGGCACTCCGAACGAAAGTTTCCCCCCTCTCCCTCCGAGGGGCATTTTAGACACCAAGCCTCCGGCTTCCCTGGAACCCAACCCGAATCCGCTGCTGTTTCCGACAAACCCGGAGGATGTCAGGATCGAGCAAACTGAGCCAATTACCTTGCAGCAGGCGATCGACCTCGCGCGCCGCAACAGCCAAGTTTTGCAAATCGCCGGACAGGAAGTGGAACAAAGCAGATCCGCTTTGCGCGAACAGCAAGCTGCTCTTTATCCAGACCTGAATTTTCAAATGGACGCCAGCCGGTCTGTGACTGCCGGCGGAGAACTCGGAGTCCGGGCTCAGCAGCGCTTCAACAACTCTCGGGCTAACGGAACCGGGCAGCCCGCCGAGCAAGCCCGGGAAAATTTAGGCAGCAACAGTCTCAACAGCACTTTGCAGTTGAACTATGACATCGATTTGTTCGGAAGGCGGCGGGCTAACATCCGCGCGGCAGAGGAACAGTTGCGCCTTCGGGAATTGGATGTGGAACGCCAAGCCGAGGAACTGCGCTTCGACACTGCTGAGGCTTACTACACCTTGCAAAACGCGGACGGACAAGTTGCCATCCGCCAAGCTTCGGTCAGAAATGCCGAGCAAAGTTTGCGGGATGCCGAAGCCCTGGAACGGGCAGGGGTCGGAACCCGGTTTGCTGTGTTGCAGGCTCAGGCAAATTTGGCTAACGAACAGCAACAACTGTCACTGGCCCGCCGCGATCAGCGAGTTGCCCAGCGGCGTCTGGCTGAGATTTTGAATGTCAGCCAGTCGGCGAACTTGACGGCGGCAGATCCGGTAGAGCAAGCGGGCTCTTGGAGGCTGTCTTTGGAAGAGAGTATTGTGCAGGCTTTTAAGAATCGCCCAGAGTTGGAACAGCAGTTGGTGCAGAGGGATATCAGCAAGCAGCAGAGGCGATCGATTCAGGCGGGGCGTTTGCCTCAACTGAGTGTTGGGGGTAGTTACAACGTGCTGGGACAAGACCCTGACGACCCCAACCCGTTTGCTACTCGTGGGTGGGCCGATGGGTATTCGATCCGGGCGAGTCTGACTTGGAGTATCTTCGATGGGGGCGCGGCGAACGCGAGGGTGAGACAGCGGGATGCTGATATTGCGATCGCCGAAAGTCGATTTGACCAACTCCGCAACCAGGTGCGCCGGGAAGTAGAACAAGCTTATTTTGGCTTAGAGTCGAGTTTTGAGAATATCGAAACTTCAGAGGCGGGGGTTTTGCAGTCAAGGGAAGCTCTGCGTCTGGCGAGACTGCGGTTTCAAGCTGGCGTGGGTACTCAGACGGATGTGATTCAGGCGGAAACTGATTTGACTAGGGCTGAGAGAAACCGATTGTCGGCAATTGTCACCTACAACCTGGGGCTTTCGTCTCTCCAGCGGGCTGTGAGCAATCTTCCGACTAATAACCTCTCGGATGCTCCTTGAGATTGAGTTGGGGCGATTCCCTACGGGAGAGCTACGCTTCAGGATCTTTAATCACAAAGGCAATTAGACATCGGGGTATTAAACGTCCGACACATTAGTTAATATTTTGTAATAGAGTTCGATGTCAACTGCGTTAAGGAATCGGCAATGGCCAATATCAAGTTTGTGAAGGAAAATCAGGAAGTCATCGCAGCAGACGGGGCCAATTTGAGGCTCAAAGCTCTAGAAAACCGCATCGATTTGTACACGTTTTCGGGAAAGCTCATGAATTGCGGGGGCATTGGTCAATGCGGCACCTGCATTGTGGAAATTGTCGAGGGCAGTGAAAATCTGTCGCCCCGCACTGACTTTGAGAACCGCAAGCTCAAGAAAAAGCCCGAAAACTATCGGTTGGCTTGTCAAGCTATGGTCAATGGCCAGGTGAGCGTGAAGACTAAACCGTGACTTTCAGAAGGCAGAAGGCTAGAGATGCTAGAGATGCAGAAGGAAAGAAAAATGCAGAATGCAATAATTTTGTTTTTTTTTCCTATTTCACTGTATAATCACGCCTTTTGCTCGCCTAGGAAAAGAAAGTTGGTTTCTAGGAAAAATAAGAGATTGGGCAACGAGGCATCCAGGCAGAAAGCGGGTTTCGACGCTTGTCCGTCAGCTCTTCTTCTGTCTTCGAGTTTGCCTTTTGCCTTTGAGTGATATCCTAGTTGTGTGTGTTTTTCTATTTTCCGATAGAGGCGAGCGTCTTCATGGAAGTTAACGATTTAGGGTTTGTGGCAACCATTCTTTTTGTATTGGTTCCCAGTGTTTTTCTAATCATTCTGTACATTCAAACAGCTAGCCGTCAAGGTAGAAAAGATTAGCAACTGCTGCTATTTCTCTCTGGCTTTGCTGCTTGCAAAAAAAAGCGCCAACAGCTTTTTGCTGAGGCGCTTTTTTTGTTAAATGTTGAGTGTTAGCTGCTAACTCTTAACGATGAGATTCTAGCCGACTGTGCGGGCTAGCAAGACGGGACAGTTGGCATAAACTCGCACGTAGTCTGATAGCGAATTTCCTAGGAGTCGATCGATATCCACAAAGTTTTTGGCAACGTTGGGTCGCCGATCCGGGGAACCGATTACCAACAAGTCGGCATTCAAGTCGTCTGCAATCCGACAAATTTCTTCCCCTGGCTTGCCTGTAGCACTCACGCAGCGGTAGCTAACTCCCATTTGTTTGGTTAGTGCTACTGCTGGGGCCAATACGGGGTCTTTTTCAGCACTTGCTGTTAAATCTTCGCTGGCTTTTCCCGTCAAATCTTTGGTGACGTGTACTAAAATTATCTCTCCGCCACTGACTTCTTTGACCAAAGATAGCGCAAGCTGCAATGACTGTTTGGCAGCTTCTGATTTGTCTACCGCCACCATGACGCGCTTGATTTTTTTGACGTAGATGTCGTCTTTTACTAACAACATCGGTCGGGATGTTAGCTGAAAAACGTACTGGCTGACTGAGTTTTCCAAAATCGATTGCAGCCGTCCGAGTCCCCGCGAACCCATGATTACTAAGTCGGATTGTTCTTCTTCTGCGACTTGGCAAACTGTTGTTTTGGGATCTCCCTGTTTGAGCCGAGGATTAACTCTGCTGGGATCTATTTTCAAAGACTGGACTGCTTGTGCTAAAATCTTTCCTCCTTCTTCCAATTTCTCGGCCATGCCATCGGAGGTTACTTGCGGTGGCACGACGTGCAAGACGGTGACAGATGTTTGTTGCAAGGAAGGGATGTCCATCAACATATTAAACATCTCTTCGCACAAGCCGCGACCGGCTACGGCTACTAAAATTTTTTCTATCATGGTTTTGGCGGTAAAAACAGTTGAGTTTTCTTGTGCGACGTTAAACTAGGGCGTTGGTACTCTAGTTTCTTACTGTCAAGCATAAGCCTGAAGTTTGTCTTATGATTTGTAGAAATGTAGCGTTTTGGAACGATTTGTAAAGTGTTAGAGAACGATCGAACTCAACCAGAACTCGCACCGGCTGGTGCTATTCAAAATCGGCGCGGGATAGACTCTGAGGGCTGGTTTGAATATTTGGTGCGAGTGTACCCTCATCATACTGACTACAGCGGTGTGGTTTGGCACGGGACTTATCTGGCTTGGATGGAGGAAGCTAGGGTGGAAAGTTTGCGATCTCTTGGCATCGAGTATGCAGACTGGGTGGCGCAGGGTTTGGAATTGCCCGTGGTGGAACTTTCGCTGCGCTACCACCGGGCTGTACAAATGGGTCAATCTGTGGCAGTCAGAACGCGGATGGCTGCTAGCGAGGGTGTGCGACTGCTTTGGGATTACGAAATTCGATCGGCTGATACTCAGGAGTTATATGTGACAGCACAGGTAACTTTGGTTGGTGTCGATCGTGACAAGAACAAGATTATCCGGCAATTGCCGCCGGCGCTAAAGGAGGCTTTGACAAGGCTTTCTGTTAAACCTTCAACCTAAGCTGTTGTTAACTATCAATTCTCGCCTCGTCTTGCAACAATGATGAGTGTGGGTTTGTTTACTGAAAGACTGTTTGTAAGGTGCGTCGCTCAAAGATTGTGGATATTATTTAATATTTTTGATGGCGACGCACCCTACAGATACTGTTGCATGACTTTTGATAATTAGTATAATTATAAATTATACCTTCTGCTTTCTCTGTTTTGCCTTCATTGGAACTTTTAATAATGTCAAAAAAACTGGAATTGCCAGAGCCAAATATTGAACTTCAGCGCAATATTTTGGAAAAAACCGAGTTAAACTCTGCCTTAAGAACTGAAGACAAAACTCTTGTTTCGGGAAAGCCAGACAGTTTAAAAAACGGTGAATTAGCTGACAGTCAAGGCAAAATTTGGGCGATCGCATCGCTGTCGGCGGCGCTGCTAGCGGTGTCGCTGGCTGCGATTTTTATTAGGTTGAGCGAACGGGAAATCAGCCCTAATGCTACTGTTTTCAACCGTTTGTGGATAGCAACTGTGGTATTTGGAGTGTGGAATGGTGCGGGTGTTGCGCGCCGCCGAATGTCTGGGGCGGAAGTAGAAGAGCGATCGAACTACACTCTGCAGGATGTGATGCTGTTAATAGCCGTAGGCGTTGTTTCTTCTGCTTCTGTGGGTTTCTGGGCCTGGTCACTGAGTCAGACTAATGTCGCTAATTCTACTGTACTGCGAAACTTAACTCCTTTATTTACTACTTTGGGGGGATGGCTGCTGTTGGGGCGACGCTTTGACAACAGGTTTTTGGTGGGACTGGCGGTGGCTTTGTCCGGCGCAATTGCGATCGGAATCGACGATTTGCAAACTGCGGGAGACAATCTTGCCGGCGACATGGCTGCTCTTTTATCGGCGATGTTTTATGCAGGAAATCTGCTAATTTCAGAACATTTGCGAACCAAGTTTCCGGCGACAACTATATTGATGTGGCGCTGTTTTATGGGCAGTATCTTGGTTTTGCCACTGGTTCTGCTTGCGGGCGATCGAGTTTTCCCTTATTCTTGGCAGGGATGGCTGACTGTAATTGCTTTGGCCGTGATTTGCCAAGCTTTCGGTCAGGGACTACTTATCCACAGTCTCGGTCGTTTGTCATCGGAATTTGTAGCTTTTTTCCTGCTGCTAGAACCCGTAATTACCGCTATTATGGCTTGGGTGCTGTTTTCGGAAAGTTTGAGCTTGTTTAATTGGTTTGCTTTTTCTGTGGTTTTGGCTGGAATATATTTGGGAAAATCCAGCGGTTCGTTAGCTCAAAAATGAAACACAAAGGAAAAAAAGCTTAATGATTGCAACATCAATTGGCATGAATCGCTGGCAGTATGACTTTAGTTTGCTGCCTCAATATTTGGAGGTGCTGTTTGCTAAATTGCGGATTGCTGTGGTGTTCGGCGGCGACTGCGATCGCCCCGGCTCAGTGATTTACAAAACTCACAATCCCCGCTCTTGGAAAAGTTACGAAGTAGTCGCCCGCGAGATTGCTCAAGCCTTAGCAGAAATTGGCTTTCAGCAAGTCTTTGTCATGCCTGATGACATGAATTTGCCGGGACAACTAAAACAAAAAAATATCCATTTAGTGTGGCTGAATACTGGCGGAGTCCAGGGCTACAATCCTGTTTGTCACACTCCCGCATTGTTGGAAATGTTGGGAATGCCTTATGTCGGTCACAATCCTCTAAATAGTTCAATTTTAGATAACAAACACGCTTTTAAACGGGAACTGCAATCAGTCGGAATTAAAACCGCTCCGTTTATGACTTGGCATCCTTCTCAAGGAATATTGCACCCTAATTTGCATCAGCGTTTTGCCATTGCTTTTGGTGACTATCAAGGGCCGTTTGTTGTTAAACCCGTATCCGGTCGCGCTTCGCTGCACGTTCATTTTGTAGACAAAATTGAGGGTTTGTCTCAGGCGGTTTCGGAAGTTCACCGCTCCACTCACAATACTGCTTTAATTGAAAAGTATTTGCCGGGACGAGAATTTTGTGTAGCGGTTTGTGGCTATGTTAAATATGCTAAAGGCGGTTTCTCAAAAAATACAAAGCCTTTTGCTTTTTCCACGATAGAGCGCGTGTTGGAGCCTGACGAACGTATCTTTACTTCTATGGATCAAAAGGCGATTACGGCAGATAGAGGACGGTTGATGGGCGGTGAGGAACCAGAACTAAAACAAAACTTAATTGAGTTAGCTCGAAAAATTTATTGGGAGTTTAGTTTGAACAGTTTGGTGCGGATCGATGTCCGAAGTGATGCTGATGGCTCACTTTATGTTTTGGAAGCAAATCCGAAACCGGATCTGAAACATCCAGGGGAAAATGTGACGAGTTTGGTAGCTTTAGGTTTGGCGGAATACGGGATGAGCTATAACGATTTAATTTTTAGTTTACTGGCGGATAGGTTGGATTATTTGTTGACTCAGCATATCGAAATTATTCCTCATATTGTGGATTTGCTTCATTAATCGGACTTGCAGGGTGCGCTGCACCTTACCTGTAACCAAAAGGGATTTGTAAAGAAATATAAATTATCGATCCAAGTGAACACAGGCTGGCAAGTTGTGATAGTTTTGAGTAATATCAATTCCGGTGGCACTCCTCATGACAGTTGACAGTTGACAGTTGACAGTTGACAGTTGACAGTTGACTCGCAGTCGTAAAACTGAATGCTTGAGTGTTAACTGTTGACTCGATTTTATTATTCCGATGCAACCGGAAACGATATAAGATAGCGATTGGTAGATGTCCATTTTTGGGTCGGCCTCAAAATAACTCAATTGATATTAATTAGATAAAACAAATGCAAGCATTACTTTTATTCATAGGATTTGGAGGCGGGGCATTAGTCTGCTGGCTAATTTTGAATAAGCGAAATTCACGCAATTTGGTGCGGATGCAGGGTTCGCAGGAGGCTATATCGAATTTGGCTGCTCAGTTGGATGCCAGAACTTCGGAATTGCGACAAAAGGTGCAGAATGAAAATCAGCTAAATTCTGAATTGTCTCAGTTGCAAAGTCGGTGGGAAACTGTGACTCGCGAGCAAGAAGTGTTAAAAAATCAAGTGTCGGAAATGGAAGAATTTTTGGCAGGAATTGCCCAGGATCGATCGCAAATTGATGCTCTGATTGCGGATTTGCAGTTTCAACTAGAAAATGCTCAACAAGCTGAGTCGCAGTTAGGAGAAGTGGCCGAACTTAAAGATCAGTTAGAAGTTGCGGATCAGGAGCGATCGCAACTTAACGCTCAATTGCTGGAAATGCAAGCAGAGTTAGAGGCGGTTGATGCAGAACGTTCTCAATTTCACGCTTTGCTGTCGGAATTTGAGAGTCAGTTGGAAACGGCTACTCAAAGCAGATTGCAGGTACAGTACCAGTTGTCGGAAATTCAAATAAAGTTCGATCGCTCCATTGAAGAGCGGCAGCAACTTCAGTCTCAACTGTCGGGTTTGCAAGCTCAACTGCAATTAGTCGAAGCAGAGCGATCGCAATTTACTTCGGAATTGTCAGATATACAAGCTCAATTGGAGAGTGCAGAGCAAGAACGCGAAATACTCAACTCTCAATTGCAAACCGCTAGCCAACAAGCACAGCAACCTCCATTTGAATTATTAGAACTGCAAAGACAGTTAGAAGCAGCTAATCTGGAGAAGATGCAGTTAAACTCTCAAGTTCATGAACTACAAATTCAATCCGAAATGGTTGCTCTAGAGCGAGAAAGACTGCTGTCTGAGTTGTCAGAATTGGAGTCTCAGATACATCGCAAGGAGGGAGATAGCTCGCAACTCCAGTCTCAGTTATCAGAACTGCAAGCTGAATTAGAAACTGCTAACACAGAACGCTCGCACCTTTATTCTCAACTGTCGGAATTGCAAAGTCAAATCGAGACAGCCAACCAGATCCCAACTCAACTTCAATCTCAAATTTCGGAGTTAGAACACCAGTTAGAAAGTGTGCGTCAAACTCGCTCTGAATTAGAAGTTCAGCTAGAAACTGCTAACACAGAACGATCGCAACTTTATTCTCAACTCTCGGAAATTCAAAGTCAAACCGAGACAGCAAACCAGAATCAAACTCAACTTCAATCTCAAATCTCCGAGTTAGAACACCAGTTAGAAACTGTGCGTCAAAATCGCTCTGAATTGGAAGCTCAACTCACTTCTCAAATTTCCCAATTGCAAAGTCAAACCGAGACAGCAAACCAGAATCAAAATCAACTTCAATCTCAAATCTCCGAGTTAGAACAACAGTTAGAAAGTGTGCGTCAAAGTCGCGCTGAATTGGAATCTCAGCTCACTTCTCAAATCTCGGAATCCCAAAGTCAAATCGAGACGGCAAATCAGAATCAAACTCAACTTCAATCTCAAGTATCGGACTTAGAAAATCAGCTAAATAGCCTGCGTCAAACTCGCTCTGAATTAGAAGTTCAGCTAGAAACAGCTAACACCGAACGCTCGCAACTTTATTCTCAACTCTCGGAATTCCAAAGTCAAACCGAGACAGCAAACCAGAATCAAAATCAACTTCAATCTCAAATCTTTGAGTTAGAAAATCAGTTAGGAGATGTGCGTCAAAGTCGCACTGAATTGGAATCTCAGCTAACTTCTCAAATCTCCCAATTGCAAAGTCAAACCGAGACAGCCAACCAGAATCAAAATCAACTTCAATCTCAAGTATCCGACTTAGAAGCTCAGCTAGAAAGTGTGCGTCAAAGTCGCTCTGAATTGGAATCTCAGCTAACTTCTCAACTCTCCCAATTGCAAAGTCAAATCGAGACAGCCAATCAGAATCAAAATCAACTTCTATCTCAAGTATCCGACTTAGAAAGTCAGTTAGAAAGTGTGCGTCAAAGTCGCACTGAATTGGAATCTCAGCTAACTTCTCAAATCTCCCAATTGCAAAGTCAAATCGAGACAGCTAATCAAAATCAAAATCAACTTCTATCTCAAGTATCCGACTTAGAAAGTCAGTTAGAAAGTGTGCGTCAAAGTCGCTCTGAATTGGAATCTCAGCTAGAAACTGCTAACAGAGAACGATCGCACCTTTATTCTCAACTCTCGGAAACTCAAAGTCAAATCGAGACAGCAAAGCAGAATCAAGCTCAACTTCTATCTCAAGTATGCGAGTTAGAACATCAGCTAGAGACAGTTTATCAAGAACGCTTGCAGCTAACATCGCAACTTTCCGAAGCGGGCGATCGACAATCTGAGCATTTTGAGTCGAAGTCAGGGAAGATTAAAGCATCTACTTCAGATACCAAAGTTGGGAAGAGTCAAGGATTTGTTGTTTCTCAGCAGGGTCAAGGCGATTATACTACTATTAGCGAAGCGCTGAAAAATGCAGCACCGGGCACGCGCATTGACGTGCATCCAGGCGTTTACCGTGAAAGTCTAATTATCGACAAATCGGTAGAAATTATCGGCAGCGGAGAGGTCGATCGCATTGTGGTTGAAAGTATCAACTCAAACTGCATTAAAATGGCAACTGACAGTGCTTTAGTGCGCGGTTTAACCCTGAGCGCCACTGGGAAATATTACACTGTAGATATTCGCAAAGGCGAGTTGATCGTAGAAGACAGCGATATTACTTCTGCGGACTATTCTGTGGTGGGAATTTGCGGCCCCGACGCAAATTCTATCCTCCGCCGCAGTCAAATTCATGATGGGGTATGGAACGGAATTTTTATATCCGATAATGGGAAAGCAACGGTGGAAGATTGCAGTATTTTTGACAACGGCAGTTTGGGAATAGGTGTCGGATTGGGAGGAAAATTGATCGTGCGCCGGTGTCGGATTAATGGTAATGAAGGTGAGGCGATCGCCGTTTACACAGATGGCATTGCTACCGTGGAAGATTGCGATTTAACGGGCAATGCTGGGGGTGCTTGGCGCATTGCAGATAACGGATACCTGCGCGGCAAAGGCAATCAAGAATAGAAGAAGGAAGTTCGGCAACGGATTATGTAACGGATGTAACGGATGTCAGGAAGAGGGAAGAAGGCAGAAGGCAGAAGGCAGAAGGCAGAAGGCAGAAGGAAGAGGGAAGGAGGAAGAAGGAAGAGGGAAGAGAATTCCAAATTAGCGATTCCCAATCCCCGATTCCCAATACCCAATTACCAATTACCAATTCTAAATGCCTAACAATCGAGCTGGATTGTGTTTCATCATTAAATCAATTTCGCGCTGAGAAATGCCTTCGCCCATCAATTTTTCCACAAATAACTTGTAGCCTTCTGCAGGTAAAGGATCGGGTTTCCTTCCTAAATCCGTGCTCATCAGAAAATGCTCTGCTCCTATTAGTTTAATCGCTTCTGCCATCTTCTTAATTGAAACTTGATGCCAGTTTTTGTGTCCGTCATCGGCGGCATTTTCTCCCATCAAATCGTTCACAAATGCGAGTTCTAAGAAAGCTCCGGCTGCGGCGGCTGTTTGCATATTTTCTAGGGATAAACCGGGTACATCCGCCATTGCGTGGGTAATCAGGATGTTTTTAATGTTGAGCAGGTTGGCTTCACCGACAACTGCCATCACTTCTTCTGAGGAAATATGACCGGTTTCCAATACCAAATTCTCTTTGGCTACAATCTTCAACACCGCTGCTGTTTCCGGTAAAACCTTGCCATTTTCCGCAACTTTAATCCCAATTCCCGGCTTGTGAAAAACCTGCAAGTGATGCTCAGCATCAACCGTTGGTAGCCACACTACTTTACCGTATTTGCCACCGATGCGGTGCATTGCGTCTACAGCGTCGGGATTAATTCCGCCTACCGAATGATTGAGAACAACTCCTCCGAAAACTTCGATTTCTGGTACTATTTTATTAGCCAAAACTGCCCGCGCTGCTGTGCTGGCATAATGATTTTTCAAGACAACAGCTTTCATCTTCGCCCTAGCAGCTAATTTCGCTACTTCAAAATCGTCTAATCTGCGGGGAATCACATCAGGAGAAGAATGAATGTGAAAGTCGATCGCACCTTCAATCGTACTCTGTGGCAAATTGATTATCGGCGAATCTCCGACAGCATAAACTGGCAGACAAAACCAATAGCAAACCATCCAAACTAACGTAAAAAAAACAGCTTGCATTCCTCCCCTCTTCCCTTCTCCCCTCTGCGTTCTCTGCGCCCTCTGCGGTTCATCCCCTCTTAATCCTCCCAAATAAAAGATTGAATCGCATTTGCCAAAGCTTCTGCATTCTCTTCGTGCATACCCAAAGAACCAGGAATAACTCGCGATTCAACACCCGGTAATTCCGTTAGTGCTTCCATTTCAGCCTTTGATTTGGGCGGCGCATTTTCAGCAATTACAACCATCACCGGCACTGCTAACTGTTGAAATTTATCTGTAAATTCCGATCGCACTTTTGCCGTATCTAAACCACCAGTCACAAAGGCCGCGGAACCGTATCGAGCACCGGGTTTTTGCGTCACTTGCCATTTGCTTTGGATGAAATCCGGCGTGACTTTAGCTGGATCAACATAGACGTGGCGGCGGTACATCAAACTGAGAAATGACGGCGCAGTGTTGAGTTTGTATAGGAATTGTCCCAGTAAGGGCGATCGTACTAATTCTCTCACCATTCCGTGCCACCCGCTTTGCTGTTTGCTCATCGTCGGCAAAGGCCCGCGCCAAGTCGGCGCAGCTAAGACAATCTTTGACCAAACATTGGGCTGTGATTGGGCTAATTGCATCACATAACCCGCCGCGTGACCGGCTGCAACTACAGCCACAGGACTCTTAAAAATTGACTCAACAAAATCCTTGAGAAATTGATGGTATAATTGCGGTTGATAGTCGGTTCGCGGCCGCTCAGATTCGCCAAATCCCGGCCAATCTAAGCTCACAACTTGAAATTGGGGAGCTAATAATTCTGCTAAAGGACGCATTTCTTCTCGCGTCGAAACCGTACTGAAAGCAGGCAGCAGCAATACAGGATTTCCCTGTCCTCTGGTTTCGTAAATAACTTTGATTTGCGTTTCTTGCCAATTCCAGAGATATTGTTGAACTGCGACGGGATAGTTGCCAGAACCTGATTTTGTTAAATTTGTAGTTTGAGTCATGGCTGTTTATTCTTTTAATTTCCTTCGGCTTGCTTGCTCAATTCACAAGCAAGTGCTTTATTTTTCATCATTTGAAAGATGTTGTAAAATCCGTTAGCGCGGGAAGGTGTCAGACTCACATTCAATCCCGTGTCTTGAATAAAATCTGGGGTAATGGTGACAATTTCAGCAGGCGTTAATCCGCTCAAACCTTCCACCAGCAAGCCAACTAATCCTTTGACTAACTGAGCGTCTGAATCGCCTTGATACAAAACTTTTCCGTCTGCCAAATTTGCAGTAACATAAACTTGCGACGCGCAGCCAGAAACTTTGTTTTCCGGCAGTTTGTCGCTTTCGGGAAATGCTGGAAGTCGCTTGGCATACCACAGCAGTTGTTCGTAGCGCTGTTTCGGATCGGAATGTCGCTGAAAGCGCTGGACGATTTTAGCTAGGGCTGCGGGTAGCGCGGTGTTTGCGGACATGATTCACTCGTAGCAGTTTACTTCGTTAATATTATACATTTAATTTTGGCGGCGGGTGCGATCGCCTGCTCATCTGCTCCCACTGAAGCCGTCTTCAGGTGAATTGGTTATTGTTATTGTAGTTAACGAGTTCGAGCGTTAAAAACGGAGGAAATATGGTATTTCGTGCTGTTAATGAAGATTGTGGTGTAATGTAGTGACTCTGCAAAAACTCTGGCTACAACATCGCATTTTTCCGGCAGTTGTCTTTTTAGGATTGGGTTTGCTATTAACCATCGCCCTTTCGCTTTCTTTTGGTGCGGTGCCGATGAGTTCAGATCAATTGTGGCAAGCATTTCTGCACCGAGGTGATGCTGTCAATCAAACTATTTTGTGGGAATTGCGTTTGCCCAGAGTTGCGGCGGCGCTGACAGTTGGTGCGGCTTTAGGAATGTCGGGGGCTTTGCTGCAAGGTTTGCTCCGCAATGGTTTAGCAGATCCTTTTGTATTAGGAATTTCTGCTGGTGCGGGGTTGGTTGCGATTACCATGCTGACTTTGGGAATATTTCAAACTTGGGTGCCTTTGGCGGCTTGGATAGGTGCTATTTTCACTTCGATGCTGGTCTACTTTTTGGGAAAAACTAAAACGGGGATTTCTGTGGAACGTTTGGTTTTAGCTGGTGTGGCTGTGAGTTCTCTGTTTGGGGCAATACAAACTACACTGCTGCTGTTAGCTGAAGACAGCCGTTTGCAAGCTGCTTTGAATTGGTTGATCGGCAGTTTGAACGGTCGCGGTTGGTCTGATTTGCAGGTGGCTGCACCTTATATTTTAACTGCTTTGCTGTTAGGATGTTTTTTGGGTCGATCGATAAATTTGCTGGCTTTGGGCGACGATTTAGCTGTTGGTTTGGGGGTTTCGCTGGTGCGATCGCGCTTGTTGATTGGGGGTGTTGCTACTTTGCTAGCTGCGAGTGCTGTCAGCATCGGGGGATTGATTGGTTTTGTGGGATTGGTTGTGCCTCACGGGGTGCGTTTGTTGGTTGGTAATGATTATCGGTTTGTGTTGCCGCTGAGTGCGATCGGCGGTGCTTGGGTGTTGACTTTTGCTGATTTTTTGGCTCGTTTGGGTGCCGTAGAATTGCCTGTGGGTACGGTTACGGCTTTGTTGGGTTCTCCGCTGTTTGTCTGGCTGCTTTATCGGCGTTCTAGTCAGTAGTCATTAGTCATTAGTTATTAGTCATCAGTCATTAGTTATTAGTAACCAATGCCCAATGCCCCATGCCCCATGCCCCATGCCCAATTACCCATTACCAAAATATAATGTCTTTAGAAATTCAAAATTTAACTGGGGGTTACGGCGAAGTTGCGATCGCCCACAACATCACTTTAGCTTTACAACCTGGTGAGTGGTTGAGTCTCATCGGTGCCAACGGTTCTGGTAAGTCTACTTTCTTGAAGTTAGTTAGCCGCATCCTAACTCCGCAGCAAGGAAGTGTGTTGCTTGATGGCAAAGCAATTCATACTCAATCTGCTGCTGTTGTCGCTCAAAAATTAGCGATTTTGCCGCAGCAGCAAACAGTACCCGAAGGTTTGACGGTACGGCAATTAGTTAGTTTGGGGCGTTCTCCTCATCAGGGTTGGTGGCAGTGGGAATTGAGCAAGGAAGATGCAGAAAAGGTGGAGGTTGCTATCAGTCAAACTGGGATTGAGCAATTTCGCGATCGCCCTGTCGAACAACTCTCAGGAGGCGAACGCCAGCGCGCTTTCCTCGCCTTAGCTTTGGCTCAAAATCCGCAAGTATTGTTATTAGATGAACCTACTACTTATTTAGATATTTGCTATCAGTTGCAATTGTTAGAACTGCTGAATCAACTTAATCAAAAACAAAAATTGACGATTATTACGGTGCTGCATGAAATTAATTTAGCTGCTAGGTACAGTTCGCGGATTGCTATGTTAAATAAAGGGGAGCTTTTTTGTGTAGGAACTCCGGCCGAAGTTTTAACTCCTGATAATTTAGCTCAGATTTTTGGCGTAGAAGCTATCATTTTAGAAACTTCTGTAGGCTTGCAGATTTGTGCGATCGCTCCCACTCTTCACACTTAGTTTCGATCCCCCTAAATCCCCCTTAAGAAGGGGAGTAGGGGTTGACTTTAAGAATAATCTTGTTCCCCCCTTATTAAGGGGGGCTAGGGGGGATCGATTCCTAATCTTGACGAAAATACCTCGTTGCAGCCCGCACCCAAGGTAAAAACCCGGTTTCTTTGGTCGCAGTGCGTCCAGGACTGCAAATATCCCGTAAACTATTGATATTTAAATCATTAAGCACTCAATTGCGATCGAACTTCCCGTCTGATCGTTTCCGGTTGCATCGGTATTGTTCAAATGTCCAAACAGTCAACAGTCAACAGTCAACAGTCAACAGTCAACAGTCAACAGTCAACAATCATTTTACTCGTGCGATCGAACTTCCCGTCAATTCTGTCTCAACCTGGTCTAAACTCGCTGTAACTCCCGCCTAAACTATGTACAAAACTTTTTTTTATCGTACCGCTATCCTGTTGCTGAGTTTAGCATTTACCGCCTGCTCCGCCGCCACTTCACCCCAAATTCAGCAATCAAATCCTGCTGGTTCGCCAGCTAATCAACCACAAACCACTAACAGCGAAGCAGCACAAAAAGTTGTAGCTTTAACACCTTTAACCGCCGATATTATCCATCAACTCGACCCAACCAAACTTGTAGGAATTCCCGGCAGCAAATTAGTCAGCAGCAACCCCAAATTTACAGGGATTACCGCAGTCACTGCCGAACGCACCCCTCCCAATTTGGAAAAAATCATCGCATTGAAACCGGATTTGGTGGTAGGTGCGTCGGGGTTTCATGACCAAACAATGCAAAAATTGCAGCAGCTAGGAATAAACACTTTACTCACTCAAGTTGATAGCTGGAACTCCCTAGAAGAGTTAACAACAACTTTAGCTAAATCGCTCAATACCAATCCCGAACCTCTGTTAAAACGCTACCAAACATTTTTAGCAGACATCCCAAATCAAAGCCCCGCTACTTTAGTTTTAGTAAGCAGACAACCGATTTTATCGCCGAATCAAAGCAGTTGGGCTGGAGATTTGCTGGGTAAGTTTAACGTGAAAAATGTCGCAGCCCAATTGCAAGGAGATAGCCCCATGCGAGGCTACGTAACGCTTTCAGCGGAAAAGGTTTTAGAGGCTAATCCCGAAGTAATCATTATAGTCGATCGCGGAGAAGGAATTTTAGACCAATTTAAATCTGATTCATTTTGGAACCAACTAACAGCCACCAAAAATAATCGAGTTTACGTTTTTGACTACTACGGATTGGTCAACCCAGGTAGTATCGAAAAAATTGAGCAAGCAACTGCTCAACTTAAACAAGTTCTAGCTAAAAAGTAGAGACCCGATTTATAGAGATAAAAAATCTCTATAAATGATGGAACAAATTGACTATAATTTCTCTAAAAGTGAGAAAGCTAAAGGCACTCAAAAGCGCGCACCATTGTCAGCAACAGGCAAGATGCCTGTTCCACAAAAGATAAATTTTCTTGTGGAACAGGCATCTTGCCTGTTCATAAAAGGTTAATTGACAATGATGCAACAGATAAGATCGATCGGCCTCAAGTCAGATCCAGAGGCGGCAAACCGCGCAACTGCCGCAGCGAGTTGATACACGCCTGGCAGTCGCAGCCAAACAGCGCCGCCGCCGCATCGCTTTCTTCTTCCGAAAAATCCAGCATCGCCACCCGTTCTTCACCCGGGCGCTGCCAAGTAATTCTCGGCTTAGAAGCCACAGCAGCAGACTTGCCAGGAAGCCGCACGCAAGTCAGACGCTGAGTGTGGGGCGAACGCACGCATTGGGGCGAATCAGCCGATTGGCTTGGTATTTCGCTAATTTGAGCGGGATTTGCGATCGCGCTCAAAGACATCAGAGATCCAAACAGCGTCGGACTTACAAGTAAAGTGAGGAGCAATCGATTCATTTGTCGTCCTTAAGAACTTCAACGTATACAGTAGCCGATTATCTGTTGCAATTCAACAAGGTTTTCGTCCGATATCAGTACGATTTGCCGTTATTAAGGCTTAAAAGCCCAATATTTGTCGCCCAAATATCGAATAATTTTCCGGGTATTAGCAACCAGCATTTTCGGATAAGTATCACCTTGGCTCCCCAGTTTAAGATTTGTTGCAATTTTAGTAAATTTAGCTTGCCAGTGATAACAAACTCTTCCAATGTGGGTAAACTGATTTCAGCAAGGGTTACTCGAAGCAGCGAACAAGTTTACCTCAAAAACCAGGTGGGGAGTGATGAGTACAGTTTTAGTGGTGGAAGATTCCCGCAGCCAGCGCGAGTGCATTTCACATCAGTTGAGATGCAGCGGATTGAATGTAATTCAGGCATCTGACGGTGTGGAAGCGCTGGATAAAATTGAAAAAAATTGCCCTGATTTAGTATTATTAGATGTCATAATGCCCCGTCTAGACGGCTACGGGGTTTGTCGTTTAATTAAAGCTAATCCCGAAACTCGGAATCTACCAGTTGTTTTTTTAACAGGCAAGGGACAGCAGTTAGCTTTATTTGCGAGGTTCCAGGGCGATCGCGCCGAGGCTTATGTTAGCAAACCTTGGCAGCCGAGGGAACTTTTGGCAACGATCAAAAAAGTTTTGCTCAATGCCACTATTAAGTTCGATCGAGCTTCTGCCGACGCTTGGACAGAATACGGAATTTTAAATTTAAGTACAGTCGAACTGTATCAAAGCCATGCCGATGCTTGGACAAAATACAGCGCCCAAATTATTAAATTGTACGATTCCAGCTTAGCAGCTTTCGAGCAAGCTTTGACAATTGAACCGAGCCACCCGAATGCAAACAAGTATCGCAACCGAGTCCAGACAATCCGGGCTATCTTGATGAAAAAATTAGAGCAAACTAAACCTTGCAAAGTGTGCGATTATTATTACGGCAAGGACGGCATCAATTGTGCGGTGCATCCTGCTGGCCGCCCTCAAGAACAGTGTCGCGATTGGGAATTTAATTAAACTAAAATGAAAACAAATAACCGCGCTAACTTGGAAAAGTTGCTGCAAGAAAGAAACGAGCATCCCGAAAGAATGGCGGAAATTGATGCAAAAATTAATGAATCTTTCCGCAAAAATTACGCCATTTTAGTAATGGATATGTCGGGGTTTTCGCGCACGACAGTCCGATACGGAATTATTCATTTTTTGGCAATGATTCACCGGATGCACGGAATTGTCAAACCGATAATTTCCGAATACGGTGGCACTGTAGTTAAGGAGGAAGCAGACAATATTTTTGCAGTTTTTGCCGATGTAAAATCAGCGGTGGAAGCTGCGATCGACTCTTTGAAACAAACGGCGGCTGTCAACACGACACTGCCGCCGGAGATGGATATTTACCTCTGCATTGGTATTGGCTGTGGTGATGTTTTGATGCTGGAAGGAGAAGATATGTACGGAGCGGAATTTAATCTGGCATCCAAGCTGGGAGAGGATTTGGCGGAACGCGGAGAGATTTTGCTTACCTCAGCAGCCTTTGAAAAGTTGGAAGGTGACAAGCAAGATTGGGAAAAAGTGGAACTTTCGATTTCAGGTTTGGAATTGGTGGCGTACAAGCGGCTGTAATCGGGTGAATTTCTGTTGTATTCTCGTTTTTTGCCCTGCTGCAAAATGAGAACATGACCCAGCCCAAAAACGGATACAAGCCACCGACTTAAGTTGTGGAAAGAGAAAAATTTTAGACCCTAGTTCAAGATCCCAGATTTATCTGTGGGGTAAATCTAAAATCTAAAATCTAAAATCTAAAATCGACTGACTTGCGCCAGCCTTCACTGGAAACCCGGTTTATTCGCAGAGTTTCGGCTACTCCGCTATTTGCGTACCAACCGGGTTTATGAGGCTATATTCCTAGAGAATATCGAATTAAAATAAAATTTAAAATTAGATGATTGAGGAACACAAAACTTGGCAATCTATTAATTTATCCGCTATTCGACAGCGGCTGGCTTGGCTGCAACAGCAGCCAGACAAAGTTATTTTTTGCAAAGAGTCTGGTGTTCACTATGTTGCAGTCACCAAAGATCGATCGCACATTAAGCTATCTTTAGTAGAAAAAGTAAATCAGCACACAGATTTACTGCAATCTATTTTCGATTTCAACAATCCTTTACATCTAGTGTCTGAATATACTCAGGCGATGATGTTGGGTTTAGTGTGGCAAAACCAACCTCAAAGAATCTATATGGCTGGATTTGGCGGCGGCAGAATTCCCTTAGTTTTGCACCACTATTTGCCGGACACTGTTATAGAATGTGCGGATGTAGACCCGATCGCGATCGAAGCAGCTACACAGTGTTTTGGGGTAAAATTGGACGATCGGCTAACTGTAACAATTCAAGACGGCAGAGAGTATTTAGAGCAGCAAAAATCAGATACTCAGTACGATATCATCATGATCGACGTAGCTTTTGGCAACGGCTACTTTCCGCACCGCCTATCCACCAAAGAATTTTATCAAATCTGCGAAAAACACTTGTCAAGCGAGGGAGTTGTGGTAGCAAATCTGCTGCACAGAGATCAGTTTTATGCCGAAAAAATCACGACTTTTCAAAGTGTGTTTTCTCAGGTGTGCGTCTGTGTTTGCCAGGAAAGTAATAGCATTTTGATTGGTAGCAACAGCCAGATTTTGGAGAAAGATGAGATTGTTGCTAAGGCAAAATATTTGCAAGATAGCCATCAATTTTCCTTTCCATTAACAGACAGGGCGCTTGAGGTAAAAGTAGGTAGAGAATTGGTGGAGGCTGTACCTAGTTTAGACAAAGCTCAAATTTTTCATGACGATTCGCCGCCCGCTGGTTATTTTGATTGCTGGTTATTCTGATATTTATAATAAGTCCCGGTTTACTCTTTGTGGAACAGGCATCTTGCCTGTTGCTGATAGGAAGTTTATCTCACCAGGGATTGAAAGAGACTATGGGATAAAATTGCCCTCAGAGTGCGATCGGATATAACCATCGACAATAGGGCAAATGAGGACACGGCATTGCCGTTTCCCTACCCCAACATAATCAATCTTCCTCAATAAGATATCTAACCATAGCCCGATTAATTGTAGGGAAACCGCACGGCGTCGTCTCCTGACTGTAGGTAATATCAATTCCGATGCCACCGGATTTGATATAATATCATGTCCGATGTGCGATTCGTTTAACCTAAATGGGTAGGTTCTCCTATCCAGGGACGGTTAGCCTGACTCCGAGGAGTTAGTGATA